>DAOUYK010000054.1 GCA_030666145.1 Mycolicibacterium sp.
CGAAGTGTCAGTCAGGAGCGGCGAATGTCGTTGAATCCGGGTGCCGCCGGGGGCGGAAGCGACGGGGAGATGCCCCCTGATGTCCTCGCTCGGCTAATTCCCGCCTATCTTGCGACCTACCGGGGACCCCATGGCGGGGCCACCGGCAACGAGGCCGCCGTCACCGGTCCGGTGCAGAGGCCGGCCAACGCCGATATGGCACTTCCCGCGCTGGTTGAGGCGCAGTACCAATTGGGTCGTCAACGGTCTCCCGGGTCTACCGGCGTTGCGGTCTACGCTGCGGACGATCCCGGTGGTTTCGGTCCGGCATTGCAGATCGTGACCGACAACGCCACGATGCTGATGGATTCGGTCACTGTGCTGTTGCACCGCATAGGGGTCGCCTATGTGGCGATCATGAACCCGGTGTTCCGTGTGCGGCGCGGGGCGGCGGGGGAACTGCTGGAGATCGCGCCGCCGTCGGAGGCGATCTTCGGCGACGGCGTCGACGAGACCTGGGTGCATGTCCACTTGTCGAGTTCGGTGAATCGGCGCGACCTCGCCGAGGCAGAGAGGCTGCTACCCCGGGTGTTGGCCGACGCCCGTCAGGTTGTACTCGATTCGCCCGCCATGGCCGAGGCGGTGCAAAGCCTAGCCGACGAGTTGGACAGCGATGCCGGGCAGCGCTTCCCCAGCCCGGACCGCAATGATGTCGCGGCATTGCTGCGTTGGCTGGCCGACGGGCATTTCGTCCTGTTGGGCTACCAGCGTTGTGCCTTGCATGACGGCGACGCGACAGTCGATCAGCCCAGCCGACTCGGAGTGCTTCGACTGCGTGAGGACGTGACGCCGCAGCTGACCAACGAGACTGAGCTGATGGTTTTGGCGCAGGCCACTTTTCCCAGCTTCCTGCGCTACGGCGCCTATCCGCAGATCGTGGCTGTCCGCGAGGAGTTGGCTGACTCCGACGATTCAGCAGCGGTGGAGCACCGCTTTGTCGGCCTGTTCACGGTCGCGGCGTCGAACGCCAACGTACTTGAGATTCCGCTGATTGCGCGGCAGGTTAACGACGCCCTCGCGATGGCCCAGGATGACCCGACCCATCCGGGCCAGCTGCTGCTCGACGTCATCCAGACCATTCCGCGCCCGGAGCTTTTCGCACTGAAGGCCAGGGGACTGCTCGATATGGCGATGGCCGTCATCGAGCTGGGGGCACGCCGCCGGGCGTTGTTGTTCATGCGGGCCGACCTGCTCGCCCACTTCGTATCGTGCCTGGTGTACCTGCCGCGTGATCGTTACACGACTGCAGTACGCCTGGAGATGCAGGAGATCCTGGTCCGTGAGCTCGGCGGGGTCAGCATCGATTATCAGGCCCGTGTCAGTGAATCGCCCTGGGCTGTAGTGCATTTCACTGTCCTTTTAGCCGAGGGCGCCGACCGGCATCGCGTTGATGTTTCGGAATCCAACGAGTCGCGAATTCAGGATCTGCTCACCGAGGCTGCTCGCACCTGGGCCGACCGGCTACTCGGGGCGGTCGCGACTGGCTCGATCGACCAGGCCACCGCCGAGCACTATGCGAGCGCCTTCCCCGAGATTTACAAGCAGGCCACCACGCCGCTGGCCGCCCTCGATGACATCGCGATAATCGAAGAACTGCAGCATGATTCGGTGAAACTAGTGCTAGCCGACCGTGATGAGGATGGTGTCTGGGACCTCTATTGGTATCTTGGCGGACGGTCAGCATCGCTGAGCCAGCTGCTTCCGATGCTGCAGTCTATGGGGGTTGTGGTACTTGAGGAGCGGCCTTTTAAGGTCGTCCGCCGCGACGGACTGCCGGGGTGGATCTACCAATTCAAGGTCTCCCCGCACCACGGCGCCCCGCAGGCGCCGACGGGCCCCCAGAGGGTGGAAACGGCGCAACGCTTCGCCGACACCGTCGCGGCGATCTGGCACGGTCACGCAGAGGTCGACTGTCTAAACGAACTGGTGTCGCGGGCTGGACTGACCTGGCGGCAGGTCAGTGTCATGCGTGCCTACGCCAAGTATTTGCGGCAGGCCGGGTTCCCCTACAGTGAATCCCACATCGGAAACGTGCTCAATGACAATCCTCGCACCGCCCGCTCCTTGGTGGAATTGTTCGAGGCGTTGTTCTGCCCTGCCGACCAGGTTGAGGGCATTTCGAACCGGAATGTTCAGGCGGCAGCGGTTGCTGTCTCGGCTGATATCGACGCTTTGGTCAGCCTGGACACCGACCGCGTGCTGCGTGCCTTCGCATCGATGATTCAGGCCACCCTGCGCACCAACTATTTCGTCGTTCGGGAGGATTCTGCTCGCGCTCGAAACGTGTTGTCGTTCAAGCTCAATCCCGGTCTGATCGACGAACTTCCTCTACCGCGGCCTGAATTCGAGATCTTCGTCTATTCTCCGCGGGTTGAGGGTGTGCACCTGCGGTTCGGCCGCGTCGCCCGCGGTGGTCTGCGCTGGTCGGATCGGCGCGAGGACTTCCGTACCGAAGTCCTGGGTTTGGTCAAGGCCCAGGCCGTCAAAAACGCTGTCATTGTGCCCGTCGGTGCCAAGGGTGGGTTCGTGGTCAAGAAGCCGCCCACACCGACTGGTGATTCCGCAGTCGACCGCAATGCAACGCGGGAAGAGGGCGTGGCCTGCTATCGCCTATTCATCGCCGGCCTGCTCGACGTCACCGACAACGTGGACAAGATCAGCGGGGCTGTGGTCACCCCCACGGGGGTGATCCGGCGCGACGGTGAAGACGCCTATTTGGTGGTCGCAGCGGACAAGGGGACCGCGACATTCTCCGATATCGCTAACGATGTCGCCAAGTCCTACGGCTTCTGGCTGGGCGATGCGTTCGCCTCTGGCGGGTCCGTCGGATACGACCATAAGGCGATGGGCATCACCGCCAAAGGCGCGTGGGAGTCGGTGAAGCGGCACTTCAAGGAGATGGGTGTCGATACCCAGTCAGAGGAGTTCACCGTCGTCGGCGTCGGTGACATGAGCGGTGATGTGTTCGGCAACGGGATGCTGCTTTCTAAGCACATCCGGCTGCTTGCGGCCTTCGATCACCGGCACATCTTCGTCGATCCGAACCCCGACGCCGCAACGTCGTGGCGAGAACGCAACAGGTTGTTCGAGCTACCGCGTTCCAGCTGGGAGGACTACGATCGCTCACTGATCAGCCCTGGCGGTGGGGTCTACAGCCGCGAACACAAATCGATCCCGATCAGCTCCGAGACCCGCGCCACGCTGGGTATCGAGGACGAAGTCTCCGACATCGCCCCTCCTGCTCTGATGAAGGCGATCCTCAAAGCCCCGGCCGACCTACTTTTCAACGGTGGTATCGGCACCTACATCAAGGCGGAGTCCGAGTCCGACGCCGATGTCGGGGACCGGGCGAACGACGCAGTCCGGGTGAACGGAAACGAGGTGCGCGCCAAAGTAATCGGCGAGGGCGGCAACCTCGGTGTGACGTCCCTGGGACGTATCGAGTTCGACCTCGTCGGCGGGCGTGTCAATACAGACGCCATGGACAACTCCGCCGGCGTGGATTGCTCCGATCACGAAGTCAACATCAAGATCCTGATCGACTCTCTCGTCACGGCAGGCAAAGTAGAGCCCAGCGGGCGCTCAGAACTGTTGCTGTCGATGACCGATGAGGTGGGCAGACTGGTGCTCGCCGACAACGAGAGTCAAAACGACTTGATGGGGACCAGCCGGGCCAACGCCGCCAGCCTACTGCCGGTGCATAGCCCGATGATCAGGGACTTCGTCGAGCGCCGCGGGCTTAACCGCGAACTGGAGGCGTTGCCGTCGGAGAAGGAGATTCTGCGGCGCAGTGAGGTCGGTATCGGTCTGACATCGCCGGAACTGGCTACGTTGATGGCTCACGTGAAGCTGGCGCTCAAGGCCGACCTGCTGGCCAGTGATCTGCCTGACCAGGAGGTGTTCGCCGCGCGGCTGCCGTCCTATTTCCCCTCCACGCTGCGGGATCAGTTCAGTGGCGAGATCCGCTCGCACCAGCTGCGTCGGGAGATCGTCGCCACGATGCTGGTCAACGACCTGGTCGACACCGCGGGAATCTCCTATGCCTACCGCGTCACCGAGGACGTCGGGGTGGCGCCGATCGATGCGGTACGCAGTTTCGTCGCAGCGGATGCGATCTTCGGATTCGGGCTGGTATGGCGCCAGATTCGGGACGCGGGCGCGGCTGGCGTATCTGTGGCGGTGACTGACCGAATGGCCCTCGACATGCGGCGGCTCATCGACCGTGCGGCGCGTTGGTTGTTGAACTACCGGCCACAACCGCTGGCGGTGGGTGCCGAGATCAACCGCTTCGCCGAGAAGGTTGCCGCGCTCACACCGCGGATGTCGCAGTGGCTGCGTGGAGACGACGCGGCGATTGTCGCGAACGAGGCCGGGGAATTTAGTTCCCAAGGCGTGCAACAGGATCTGGCCTACATGATCGCGACTTGCCTTTACCGTTTCAGCCTGATCGACGTGATCGACATCGCAGACATCGTCGACCGCGATCCAGCGGAGGTAGCCGACGCCTACTTTGTACTGATGGACCATCTCGGCACCGACCGGTTGCTCACTGCAGTTTCGCGACTGTCGCGAGATGACCGCTGGCACGCGTTGGCGCGTCTGGCGATTCGCGACGACATCTACGGGTCGTTGCGGGCGCTGTGCTTCGACGTTCTGGCGGCGGGCGAGCCCGACGAGACCGGCGAAGAGAAGATTGCGGAGTGGGAGCTGACGAACAGCTCCCGCGTCAGTCGGGCCCGCCGAACATTGACCGAACTTCACGAGAGCGGCGAGCATGATCTGGCGACGCTGTCGGTGGCGGCCCGCCAGATCCGCAGCATGACACGGACGAGTGGAACCGGGAAGACTGGGTGAGCGGCCAGCACGGGTTCTTCGCGCCGGTATACGTGCGCTGGTCAGATATCGACATGTACCAGCACATCAACCACGCTACGATGATTACGATCCTCGAGGAGGCCCGGATTCCTCTCCTCCGTGAGCCTTTCGGCGATGAGATCACTACGATCGGGTTGCTGATCGCCGAGGTGAACATCGTCTACAAAAGCCAGCTGAGATTGGTCGACTCGCCGCTGCAGGTCACGATGTGGTCGAAGCGGGTCAGGGCGGTGGACTTCACGGTGGGCTACGAGGTGCGTTCTGTTAACGCGCCACCGGATTCCAGACCCGCGGTCATCGCCGAAACGCAGCTGGCCGCCGTTCACATCGAGGAACAGCGGCTGCAACGGCTTTCAGACCGACAGCGAGAATACCTCCGACGCTGGACCCGATGACGGGCGCTGAGCGCGGTGTTTGGCTCGACCAGACTGCCCACCGCAAAGACCTGACAGTCTTCGCCGGGCGAACGCAGCGATTGGACGAGGCGGCAGTCGTACGGCTTCGGCAACGTCGGGATGGCTTGATCGCCGCCTGGGTTGCTACGGATTTCGATGTGCTGGCATGCCGGGTTGTCGGGGGCCGCGTTCGGCCAGTAGATCTGTGCGCGGGGGTTGACGCACTGTTGTCCGGCCTGGCGGCCATGGACCGCGGAGGTTACGTCAACCCCGGTTTCGGGATGGACTCGGCTTGGCGCGGCGTGCTGCCGCCGGAAACCGGCTTCGTCCATCTCGACGATGTACCTGCACAGGTGCTGTTGGATTTGGCCAGCCAGGGAGTGGGCCTGGCCAAGGAATATGCCAGCGCGCACGGGCCGCCAGCGGCACTGCTGGATCAGGAGGTCGTCGCAGTCGCCTCCGGTGGGGACACCGTGGGTATTCCGATGCGATGCGTGTTTGCCTTGACTGCAATGGGTTTCCTGCCGCAAGCGCACGCGGCAGACGATTTCGCACCGGAGTCGATTGGCTCCGAGGAGGTGGTTCGGGTACGGGCGATGCCGGCTTGGCTGCGCATCGACGCGCGCTTCGGGACCGTCTACCGGCGGCGGGGGGACCCAGCGCAAGTGCTGCGTTGACGAGCCTCAGAACGGTGTGTTCACCATCGACTGGGCTGCCATCTCCAGATAGGAGAGCAGTTCCTGGCGATGGGCGTCGTCGAGTGTCTCGGAGTCGACCTCGGCCACCGCGGTGTGCATGCAACGCAGCCACGCGTCGCGCTCCAGGTAGCCGATCCGAAATGGTGCATGACGCATCCGCAACCGCGGATGGCCGCGTTGATCAGAGTATGTGCGTGGACCACCCCAATACTGCTCTAAGAACATCCGCAGCCGATCCTCGGCGGCTTCGAGTTCATCCTCGGGATAGAGCGGACGCAGGATCTCGTCCTCGCATACCAATGCGTAGAACCGCGCCACAATCGTGCGGAATGTCGTGTGGCCACCCACGGCCTCATAGAACGATTGCTGCTGGCCGACTAAATGTTTTTCCGAGTCCATCAGCTCCCATTCTGGGTCATCGACGTCGCCGCCCCCACACGCGGGCCGCCGCTGGTCCATTCTGAAGGGCTCGACCAACTCGGCTTTTCGTTCGGTCGTGCCGGAACTCCTCGGGGCGCCCTCAGCGGTGCCGGTCAGGTGAAGTTCATCGGACTGACCAGCGAACACGACCAGAATTTCCGTGCGATCGGCGGGCATCCATGGTGGACTGTCGTGCGGAGGATGTATGGCGCAGCGCAAGAATAGTCGCGGCCACCGGCACCGCCGGCCCGCGGCAGGCTCATCCGGGTCGACGCCGCCTACCGCGTCGCGCGCGCTGCACAGTGTTGGCCAGGGTGTCGACACGCTGCAGGAGCCATCGATCTGGGGCCGCAAGAGGGTACTGCTGCTCAATTCCACCTACGAACCCCTCACGGCGCTCTCGATGCGCCGCGCGGTGGTCATGCTGATGTGCGGCAAGGCCGACGTGGTGCACCACGATCCGATGGGGCCGGTGGTCCACTCTGCGAGCCGGACCATCGTTATCCCTTCGGTTATCCGGCTGCGGACATTCGTGCGGGTTCCCTACCGGGCGCGGATTCCGATGACGAGGGCAGCGTTGATGCACCGCGATAGGTTCCGATGCGCCTACTGCGGATCCAAGGCCGACACCGTCGATCACGTGATTCCCCGCAGCCGCGGCGGCGCCCACTCCTGGGAGAATTGCGTCGCTGCGTGCTCGAGGTGCAACCATCGAAAAGCTGACCGGCTGTTGACCGAACTGGGGTGGGCGCTGCACACGACGCCGCTGCCACCGACGGGACAGCACTGGCGGCTGCTTTCCAGCATCAAGGAACTCGACCCGGCTTGGGCCAGATATTTGGGTGAGGGCGCGGCCTGACCGGTTCGTGGGTTACGGTTTCGGAGTGAACTCGACCGCACTGATGCACGCCGGCTTCGTGCTCGTTCCGCTGGCGTTGACGCTGATTCTTTCTTTGTTAATCTTCACCAAGAAGGGGCCGCACCCCGCAACGTATGACATGTCGGAGAAGTGGACGCACGATCCGATTCTGTGGGCTTCTGCCGAGCCCGCCGATCACGGTCACGGCGGCCACGATTCGCACCTGACGGTGGGAGGTGGCGCAAGTGGCAAGTGGTGAGATCGCAACTGCCGGGTCCAGTGGGCGGGCTGAGCTGCCCGCTGGCTTCGTAGTCACCTCCAGTGGCCGTGTCTCGGGTGTCACCGAGCCGGGTGAACTGTCGGTGCACTACCCCTTCCCGAACATGGACCTGGTGGTTCTGGACAACGCGCTGAAGTACGGTTCGCGTACCGCACACGCCCGCTTTGCGGTCTACATCGGCGACCTCGGCGCTGATACCGCGGCCACCGCGCGGGCGCTGCTGGCAAAGGTCCCGACTCCCGACAACGCGGTGCTGCTGGCCGTGTCGCCGGACCAGAAGGCCATCGAGGTGGTCTACGGGTCGGAGGTCAGGGGTCGCGGCATCGAGGAATCCGCTCCGCTCGGAGTGTCGGCTGCTGCGGCTTCGTTCAAGGAAGGCAACCTGATCGACGGGCTCATCAGCGGTGTGCGGGTGCTCTCGGCTGGCGTCTCGCCCCGCTGACTACCCAATCCTCGGCACCCAGCCGCCACACCTGACCCTGGTTGCGTTAGGTGGCGTCGAATTCCCTTGCCCGCAGTGATCGTTCGACGCTCGCGCGTCCCTCCAGTACGAGCCTGTGTAGTGCCGGCGGTAGCTGCGGATCGCTGAGGAACTCATCGGCGGCCTCCAAGGCGTTCTGGCTGACGTCCCACGACGGGTAGAGCCCGATGACCACTGTCTGGGCAACCTCGCTTGACCGCCGATCCCACACTCCGGGGATCGCACTGAAATACCGGTCCCGGAACGGGGCGAGCAGCTCGCCCTGGCCGGGGCGGACAAACCCACCGATGATCGACCGCGCGGTGATGTTCGCCAGCGTGTCGTCCTCGACGACCTGTTGCCAGGCCGACTCCTTGACCAGCGCCTGCGGCCGGGCGGCCGCCGCGGCCGCGGCCTGCCGGCGACCCGTGGCCGTCGGGTCATTGGCGGCTTCGGCGTCGATGAACGCAGTCTCTACGCCATCAGCATCGAGGTTTCCGCTGGCGGCCAGTGCAGTCACGATGCGCCAGCGTAGATCGGTGTCGATCACCAGACCCGCCATATTCACCGCGGCGGGTTCGTTGTCATACTCTTCGCGCGAGCGCTCATCGGCGTCGAGCAGGGTCGACAGCACGGCGACATGGTTGGGTGCGAGCACTGATGTGCATAACGCATTGACGAACGCCAGTTGATGGTCTGATCCCGGCTCGGACTGCCGCGCCAGATCCAGCAGCGCATCCCCGAAGGCCGGCCAGCCGATGTCGGCTGCCCAGCCGGGTTCGGCGTAGGAGCCCAGCGCCGTCTGCGCCTGCAGGACCAGGCGCTGCGCCACGCCCACCTCGGATTCGGCGTGCAGGCCGCTCATAACCAGCGCGACGAAGTCGCGGGCACGCAGTTCGGCATCGCGGGTCATCTCCCATGCCGCGGACCACGCAAGCGTGCGGGGGAGTGGATCGGCGATGTCGGAGATGCGGGTCAGCACCGTCTGCAGCGACTCGGGATCCAGCCGAAGTGAGCAATATGTCAGGTCGTCGTCGTTGACTAGAATCAATTGGCCACGCGAAATACCCTGCAGTGCAGTAACTTCAGTCGTCGAGCCGTCGATGTCGAGCTCTTCACGGTGTACCCGCTCCAACTTACCGGAGCTACCCTGGTCGTAGATGCCGACCGCCAGTCGATGCACCCGGGTCTCGCCCGCGCCGGGTTTGGCCCCACCCTGATCGATCGCGAACCGGGTAAACTTACCGTCGGCATCGACGTCGAAGTCGGGCCGCAGCGTGTTCAGTCCGGTGGTCTTGAGCCACTGGCGGCCCCAGCTGGACAGGTCGCGGCCCGACGACTTCTCCAGCGCGCCGAGCAGATCACCGAATGTCGCGTTCCCGAAAGCGTGGTCGCGGAAGTAGTCTCGGAGCCCGGCAAGGAAAGACTCCAGGCCGACGTAGGCCACGAGCTGCTTGAGAACACTGGCGCCCTTGGCGTAGGTGATGCCGTCGAAATTCACCTCGACGGCATGCAGGTCCGGGATGTCAGCGGCCACCGGATGGGTCGACGGCAGCTGATCCTGCCGGTACGCCCACGACTTCTCGACGTTGGCGAACGTCGTCCACGCCTGCGTGTACTCGGTGGCCTCGGCTTGGCACAGCACCGAGGCGAACGTCGCGAAAGACTCGTTGAGCCACAGGTCATCCCACCACTGCATGGTGACTAGGTCGCCGAACCACATGTGTGCCATCTCGTGCAGCACGGTCTCTGCGCGTCGTTCGTAGGATGCCCGGGTGACCTTCGACCGAAAGACGTAATCCTCTAGGAACGTCACCGCTCCGGCGTTCTCCATCGCGCCGGCGTTGAACTCCGGAACGAACAGCTGGTCGTACTTGCCGAACGCGTACGGCGTGCCGAAGTTGCTGTGGTAGAAGGCAAAACCCTGCTTGGTTTCGGTGAACAGCCGCTCTTGGTCCATGTAGTCGGCCAGCGACTTGCGGCAGAAGATCCCCAACGGGATATCGCTGTGGTCGTCGGAGTACGTGTCATCCCAGCGCGCATATGGGCCGGCGATCAGAGCTACCAGGTAAGTGCTCATCCGGGGGGTGGCCTTGAAGGTGTGCAGCTTGGCCTCGCCGTTGGGCTGGGTGCCGAGGGTGGCGCCGTTGGAGATCACTTCCCAGTGTGCGGGGGCGGTAACGGTGATTTCGAAGGCGGCTTTGAGGTCTGGCTGGTCAAAGCAGGCGAACATCCTTTTGGCGTCGGCGGTTTCGAACTGCGAGTACAGGTACACCTCGTCGTCCACCGGGTCAACGAAGCGGTGCAGACCCTCGCCGGTGTTCGAGTAGCTACAGAGCGCATCGACAACCAGTACGTTGTGCGCCGCCAGGCCAGTCAGCGGAATGCCGGTGGACTCCTCATAGCCCGAAACATCGATGTCGATGCCGTTGAGGGTCGCGCTATGGACAGTCTCGGCGGCGAGGTCGATGTAGGTGTCGGCGCCGGCGAGGGCGTCGAATTCCACGGTCGTGCACGAGTCGAAAGCGCGTTTGCCAGGCTTGCCTTTGCCGTCGGTCAGGTTCAATGCGATGTGATAGCTGTCCACCGTGACGAGCGCGGCTCGCTCGGCTGCCTGGTCGCGGGTCAGATTGGGAAGGGCCACGTCCATCAACATTAGCCTCACAATGGGAAGACACCACGGGCGCCGCTGGTTGTGCACAACGGATGTCTGTCACATTTCGATCGTTGAGGAGAAGAACCATGTCTGAGAAGTCCCGAGCTGACTTCTGGTTCGACCCGCTTTGCCCATGGTGCTGGATCACGTCGCGGTGGATTCTGGAAGTGGAGAAGGTGCGCGATATCGAGGTCACCTTCCACGTGATGAGCCTGGCCGTTCTCAACGAGGGTAGGGATCTGCCGCAGTACCAAGAGCTGATGAAGACGGCGTGGGGCCCAGTGCGGGTGGCGATCGCCGCCCAGCAGCTCAAGGGGCCGGAGGTTCTGGCCCCTTTGTACGCGGCGATGGGCACCCGTATTCACAACCGGGGCTATCGGGATTTCGACAGTGATTTCAGTCAAGTGATCACCGAGTCCCTTGAAGAGGTCGGATTGCCGGCGGAGTTGGCTGAAGCAGCGAATTCGGAGTCCTACGACAAAGTTCTGCGGGAGAGCCACCACGCCGGCATGGACCCAGTCGGCGATGACGTCGGTACCCCGACGATCCACGTCAACGGAGTGGCGTTTTTCGGGCCGGTGCTCTCGCGCATCCCTCGCGGGGAGGAAGCCGGCAAGCTTTGGGACGCATCGGTGATCTTTGTGTCCTATCCGCATTTCTGGGAGCTGAAGCGCACCCGCACAGAAGCGCCCAGCTACGACTGACCCGTCGCCGCGGCTCTTCCAACGTCCTGCTGGTGGACCGAAAGTGCCGCGCTCACATCGTCGGCACCGAAATCCCTCACGGTTCGGTGCAATTCGCCAGCTAGGTGCCGGCCATGGGTATGCTGATTTGGCTGCACATCTCGATGGCCTTGTCGGTATAGACCCGATAGCCCCAGTCGGGTTGGTAGCCGTGAATCTCGGGGGTACCCAGATCGCGAAGGAATGTCAGGATTTCGCGGCTAAACACCTGCCCTGGCACGAGCACGGGAAAGCCCGGCGGGTAGGGCGTAACGAAGGTCGCCGACACGACGTCGACGCCGGCAGCCCATTTCTCCTCGATCTGCTCGCCGGTGAGGTATTCGCAGTTGGTCTCGTCGTAGGACAGGTAGAAAGCGCGACGAACATCCCCTTCGGGAGTGGCATCCGGTGCCGACTGATCGCGAAACGCGGGGTGAAAGCCACTGAAGTTGGGCAGCGGCGCGGAACCGCTGGTGAGCTTGTACACCTTTTTCTCAAACCTGCCGCGCTCGACCATGCCCATCTCCGATAGTCGCTCATCGAGTTCACTGGCCATCTTGACCAGGACTTCCACCAGAAATGCCACCGAGCTGCGGGTGGTGCCGATATTGGTCATGAACAGCACAGTGTTGCGCGAGGTCTTGTTGATCTGGACGCCGTAACGGTCCATCAACTGGTCGCGCTTGAACGCGTCTCCGTCGTAGCCGGTTCTGCCGATGGACAGGGTGATTCGCGATGGGTCGAGGACGAACTCGTCTGTTTCCCAAGCTCTGATCATGTTGCGCAGGCCCGAGCGTAGGGGCTGAGCTATGTGTGAGGCTCGGTATTCCTCGGGAATCAGGTCGTAGGTGCGCAGGCAGGTCGCGTACTTACTGAGCAGTGGATGATTGTCGATAGCGTCGCGCAGCTGCATGGCGTTCTCTATCTGGCGAGCAACTAGCTCGTAACCTTCCAGTGCTGCCTGACGGCGCCCGAGGTCCATCGAGGCCAGGATCTGGTAGTTCGGCGAGGTTGACGTATGCGCCATGTAGGCCTCGTGGAACGGCTCGGCGGCTTTCTGGTCGAAATCCTGGTCGAAGACGTGGATCATCGAACCCTGCCGCAGCGATGTCAGCGTCTTGTGCGTCGACTGGGTTGCGTAAACGCGAACGCGCGCCTTGGCCGGGTCGGGTAGGAGCCGGCGGTCCAGTAGGTCGTCATCGGTCGGTGGGTGCTCGGTATCTTGTGCCAGTTGCTCTTCATAGGCCTTGGCATAGTCCTTGTCGGCCAAGTGTTCCCGCAGCGCGCGTGCTGCCGCCATCGCGGTGCGGGTACGGGACACCGGGTGGAAGCGCGCGAACGCAAACCAGGCCTCATCCCAGAGAAATACCAGGTCGGGTTTGATCGCCAGACACTCCTGCATGACCCGTTCTACGTCGTAGACAATACCGTCGAAGGTGCAGTTGGTCAGTGACAGCATTTTGACGCGGTCGAGCTTTCCGGCACGTTTGAGCGCCAACAGTTTTGACTTGATCTCGCGCAGCGGAACCGCTCCATACATCGTGTATTCGGTGAGCGGGTATGCCTCCAGGTAGATCACATTGGCGCCAGCCATCATCATTCCGTAGTGATGCGACTGGTGACAGTTGCGGTCTAACAGCACGATTTCGCCTGGCGCCACCAGAGCCTGCGTGACGATTTTGTTGGCCGTCGAAGTGCCGTTGGTGACGAAGAAGGTCTGTTTGGAGCCGAATGTCTTGGCGGCCAGGTCTTGGGCCTCCCGCAGTGGTCCGGTCGGCTCCAGTAGGGAATCCAGTCCGCCGCAGGTGGCCGAGGTTTCCGCCATGAAGACGTCCAGTCCATAGAAACCGACCATGTCTTGGATCCAATGCGAGTTCACAATGGACTTGCCCTGCGAGATCGGCAGGGCATGAAAGGCTCCGGTCGGGCGATGACTGTACTGTTTGAGCGCGCTGAAGAACGGAGACTGATAGCGGGCCGCCACTCCCTGCAGGATGCTGAGGTGAAGCTCGAGAAAGCCTTCCCTGGCGTGGAAAACGCGCTGGAAGTTCGTGCCTGTTCGGCCGGCCGTTTTCTCAACCTCTAACTCGGTCATCAGGTAGAGGTCCAGCTCGGGCCTCAGTTCGGTCAGCGCCGCCGCGAGGACTTCCGCCCGCTCGCCGGGCGTCTCGCCGTCCTCGAGTTCTTCGGATGCGCCGGTATCGACGAAATCGGCAAGCTCGGACAGGTCGCGGGCGGACTGCGTGGCAAACCGGCGGCCGATCACCACTGCCTGCAAGTTCACGTTGAGCCATGCGGCGACTAACGCCTCAGCCACGCTTGATACCAAAACCAGGTCGTAGAAGAATTCGTCGTCGGGGCGACGCCAGCGTTGCACTGCTGCCCGCACGGTGCGTTCCTGTGCCTCGTTAAGACCCTCGACAACCAGAACCTCGAAGTACGGCCGCTCGTGGGTGCGCGCCGCCGGTTCGACTTCCAACTGGTGCTGATCCAGCGAAAGAGCATCCTGGTTATCGGGGCCGGCAATGTCGACACTGCCGTCGCGATAGGCCTCGGTGGTGAGCGCGCGATTGATGTGGGCGACCGCGTAGGCAAACTTGTCGTAGCCGGCGGTAGCGAACAGTCGATGGACCTGCGCAAATAGCGGTGCTCCCGGATATGCCCATAAAGGCTCGAACGGCGTCAGCCTGGCCAGTAGATCCTCGCAGATGGCATGGCGCCTGTCTGTGGGCTTCCCGGCAGCGGCTTCGCAGGCCAGCTGATCGGCGGCGTCTTCAAGACGACACCAAACGTCTGCCCTGAGGTGCCAGACACTGTTGTATGCGCGCGACCTATCCGTCATCACCGGAACCCTTCACCAGGAAAACCATATGTCACTTCGGGCGCATCGGGGCAAAGAACGCTAGGTGAGCGCGACGGAAATGCCAGCTGCTGCCATGCGTCACCCCGCAGATGCGCGCGTTCGCCGGGGCCGGGCGCCGGTAGGGTGTCTGCATGCGCGTCTACCTGGGGGCCGACCACGCCGGATACGAGCTCAAGCAGGCCATCGCTGAGCATCTGAAGGCGACCGGGCACGACCCCGTCGACTGCGGCGCCTTCAGCTACGACGCCGAAGACGACTATCCGGCGTTCTGCATCGCCGCCGCGGAGAAGACAGTCGCTGACCCGGGAAGCCTGGGCATTGTGCTCGGCGGCTCTGGCAACGGCGAGCAGATGGCGGCCAACAAGGTGCCAGGGGCGCGCTGTGCGCTGGCCTGGAGCCCAGAGACCGCGTCGTTGGCCCGCGAGCACAACAACGCCCAATTGATCGGCATCGGCGGCCGCATGCACACCCCCGGGGAGGCGCTGGCCATCGTCGACGCGTTCCTGGCCACCAACTGGTCGCAAGCGCCACGGCACCAACGCCGGATCGACATCCTCGCCGAATACGAGCGCACCCACGTCGCACCGCCGTTGCCCGGCGCCTAGCGGGTCGGATTCGATGCCCGAGGGCCATACCCTGCATCGATTGGCCCGGCAGCACCAACGTCGTTTCGGTCGCGCGCCCGTAAAGGTCTCGAGCCCGCAGGGCCGGTTCGCCGAGGGGGCTGCGGCGGTCAGCGGACGCGTCTTAGAAAAGGCCAGTGCCTGGGGCAAACATCTGTTTCATCACTATGACGGCGGACGCGCCGTGCACGTACATCTGGGGCTGTACGGGATGTTCACCGAGCTTGCGCAGCCGGTGCCGCTCCCCGTCGGGCAGGTGCGCATGCGGATGTTGGGCGCCGAGTACGGCACCGATCTGCGCGGCCCGACTGTCTGCGAGGTGATCGAGACAGTAGAGATCGCCGACGTGGTGGCCAAGCTAGGCCCTGACCCGCTGCGCCCCGAGGCCGATCCTTCACTGGCTTGGCGACGAATCGCTAAGTCCAGCAGGCCCATAGGGGCGCTGCTCATGGACCAGGGCGTCATTGCCGGCGTCGGCAATGTGTACAGAAGCGAGCTGCTGTTTCGCCACGGCATCGACCCGCTCCGCTCCGGTGCGGCTGTCTCCGCTGACGAATTCGACGGTTTGTGGATCGACCTCGTCGCACTCATGAAGGTCGGTGTGCGCCGAGGCCA
>DAOUYK010000190.1 GCA_030666145.1 Mycolicibacterium sp.
CACCCCGCCTGGGAAGACCTGACCGCGGCCAACGCCCACACCCTGAACCCCACCGATGAGCACACCCACGATCTGGCCGGCTTCGAGGAACTGCTGGCCAACAAGCCGAGCCGGGAGAGCTTGGAGCAACTGCACGGCGCGATGGCAGTCGTCTCGTCGATCGGGACGGTATGCGAGCTGCCGTCGGTCACGAAGTTCTTCAACGGCCACCCGGTGTTGGGGGCTGTCGGCGGCGGCGTGGACGCGTTCAGTGGTAGGGCGGGACGCAAGCGCTGGGCCGACATCGAGAAGATCATCGCGCGCGGTTGGGACAAAGTGGTTGATGCTATCGACGAGATCATCACCACCCCGGAGGTCGACGGTGCCGCGGCCGAAAAGGCCCAGGCCGAGCTCGACGAGCCAGCACCCGAAACCGAGGACACCGACCCCCGGGAGTTGGTGATCAACGACGGCGACGACGCTGTCGACACCGACGAGGAGTCCGACGTGCTGGCAACCGCTGCCGAGCACAAGGTGCTCGGCAGCGACGTGGACTTCTGGCATCGCGTCGGCATCGACCCGGTCCGGCTGATGACCAGCGACGGCACCTTCTTCACGCTGCGCTGCTACCTCGATGACCGGCCGATCTTCCTGGGCCGCAACGGGCGCATCAGCGTATTCGGATCCGAGCGGGCGTTGGCGCGCTATCTCGCCGACGAACATGACCACGACCTGTCCGACCTGGCCACCTACGACGACATCCGCACGGCAGCCACCGACGGCTCGCTGCGCGTCGAAGTGACCGACGACAACATCTACGTGCTGACCGACATCGTCGACGAGATTGCCGAAGGCCCCGATGCCCTGGACCGAGCTCAGCTTGAGCTGGCAGTGGAGCTCCTGCGCGACGTCGGCGACTTCGCCGAGGACACAGGGGTTGCCGCCAAACTCGCCCCCAACGCACCGCTGGGCCGGCTGATCGCTCACGTTCTGGATCCGGACTCGGTGGCCCGGCCGACCCCGCCCTTCGCCGACGCGGTCGACCAGTGGGAGTCCCTGGAGAGGTTCGTCGAGTCCCGGCTGCGCAAGGAGACCACCTAACACTCGCAACTCACCCCGCCAGCGGTCCCGTTAAACCCCAGCGGTCCTACTAACCAATGAGCACCGCGTAGCGTGGCTTGATCACGTCGTCGATCAGCGTGAGTCGTTCGTCGAACGGAAAGAACGCCGACTTCATCGCGTTGATGGTGAACCGCTCGAGATCGCTCCACCCGTAGCCGAACGCTTCGACCAGTCGCAGCATCTCCAGGCTCATGGTGGTGTCGCTGATCAACCGGTTGTCGGTGTTGACGGTGACTCGGAATCGCAGTCGGGCCAGCAGGTCGAACGGGTGCTCAGCGATGCTGTTCACCGCGCCGGTCTGCACGTTGGAACTCGGGCACATCTCGAACGGAATCCGTTTGTCCCGCACGATCGACGCCAGCCGGCCCAGAGTCGCGCCGCCGTCGTCGTCGACGGCGATGTCGTCGACGATCCGTACGCCGTGACCGAGCCGGTCGGCCCCGCAGAACGCGATCGCCTCGTGGATGGACGGCAGACCGAACGCCTCGCCAGCATGAATTGTGAAGCGAGCGTTGTTGGCGCGCAGGTACTCGAAGGCGCCCAGGTGGCGGGTCGGCGGATACCCTGCCTCAGCGCCGGCGATGTCGAACCCGACGACGCCGGAGTCGCGGAAGCGGATGGCCAACTCGGCGATCTCACGGGACCGAACGGCGTGGCGCATCGCGGTGACCAGGCAGCGAACCAAGATAGGGCGGCCGTGGGCTACTGCGGCTTTCTCACCGTCGGCGAAGCCGGCGAGCACTGCGTCGACGACGGCATCCAGGGACAGACCACCGTCGATGTGCAGTTCGGGTGCGAACCGGATCTCGGCGTAGACGACGTTGTCCGCGACGAGGTCCTCAACGCACTCGTAGGCGACGCGATGCAATGCCTCAGGTGTCTGCATGACACCGACGGTGTGCGCGAACGGCTCCAGGTAGCGCACCAGTGAGCCACCGTGGGCTGCTTTTCGGAAGAAGTCCGCGAGCGCGTCCACGTCGGTGGCGGGCAGTCCGTGGTAGCCGTGCTCGGCGGCCAGCTCAAGCACCGTCGCTGGCCGCAGCCCGCCGTCCAGGTGATCGTGCAGTAAGGCCTTGGGCGCCCGGCGGATGTTGTCCAGGGTCAGCGGTGTCGTCATGGGATGCGCCTCACACGATACGGTCGACGATGAGCGGCCGACCGGCCTGCCGGTCGGCAGAGGTCCTATTTACTGTCCACCCACCGTGGAGCTCCGACAGCGCCGCCGGGAATCGCTGCGGGGTGTCGGTGTACAGGGTGAACAGCGGTTCGCCCGCAGCGACGGGCTCACCGGGCTTGCGGTGGATGCGCATCCCGGCACCGAATTGGACCCGCTGGCCCGGCTCAGAGCGGCCCGCTCCGAGCCGCCACACCGCCAGCCCCACTGCCATCGCGTCGATATCGCCCATCGTGCCACCACGGGAAGCCGTGACGGTCTCACTGTGCGCACCGATGGGCAATCCCGCGGCGCCGGCTTTGGAAGCCGCTTGGGAAGACAGCACGGTCACGTCGCCACCCTGAGCGGCAACCAACCCGCGGAACCGGTCCATCGCAGACCCGTCGCGCAGGGTCTGAGCTGGGTCGACCGCGTCGAGTCCGGCAATGTCGAGCATTTCGCGCGCCAGCGCCAACGTCAGCTCGACCACGTCGTCGGGTCCGCCGCCCTCGAGGACCTCCACTGATTCGACGACCTCGACCGCATTCCCGACGGTTCGGCCCAGAGGCGCGTTCATATCGGTAAGCAGCGCGCGGGTGGGCAGCCCCTGCTCGGTACCCAGGTCGATCATGGCGCGGGCAAGCTCCCGAGACTCCGCCTCGGTGGACAAAAAGGCGCCCGAGCCCACCTTGCTGTCCAGCACCAGCGCTCTGGTGCCCTCGGCGATTTTCTTACTCATGATCGAGCTGGCAATCAACGGTAGCGACTCGATGGTGGCCGTGACATCCCTGAGTGCGTAGATCTTCCGATCAGCGGGGGCCAGCTCGCCGGCCGCGAAAATCGCTGCACCGAGATCGCAGAGTTGCTGGCGAACCTGGGCTTTGGTGATCTCAGCGGTGAATCCGGGGATGGACTCCAATTTGTCCAGAGTGCCTCCAGTGTGGCCAAGCCCGCGCCCGGAAGCCTGGGGCACCGCGCCGCCACACGCCATGATGATGGGTACCAACGGAATCGTGATCTTGTCCCCAACGCCACCGGTGGAGTGCTTGTCGACCAACGCCAGCGGTTTGCGTGGATTATCGGACCGGCGGAGATCGGAGAAGTCGAGTCGCTCCCCCGAATCGATCATGGCGGCGGTCCAGCGAGCGGTTTCGGCGGTAGTCATGCCGCGCAGGTAGATCGCCATCAGCAGGGCCGACATCTGCGCGTCGGCGATGCGGCCGCACGTGTAGGCATCTATAACCCAGTCGATGCCTTCGTTGGACAACGCGCCACCGTCCCGCTTGGTCCGAATGACGGACGGAGCATCGAGATGCGACATCGGATTCAGAGCATAGAAGTCCGTCATGACCGTCCGGTACGGGTCAGATCGTCGGATCCGAAGGCGTCGGGAAGCAGCTCGGCCAACGTCCGCGGGCCCCGGGGGTGGTCGATGAGCATCTCGGGCCCTCCGTGTTCGAGCAGCACCTGGCGGCATCGCCCGCACGGCATCAGCGTGTGGCCCGCGCCGTCCACACAGGACAGTGCGATGAGCCGGCCGCCGCCGGTGGAATGCAGCGCGCAGACCACTGCGCACTCCGCACACAGTCCCAAACCGTAGGAAACATTCTCTACGTTGCACCCGGCCACCATCCGGCGATCGTCCACCAGCGCTGCAGCACCCACGGCAAAGCGCGAATACGGTGCATAGGCCGAACCTGATGCTTCAAATGCCTTGTTCCGCAGCCTTTTCCAATCAATATCTTCGCTCATCACGGGCCCTTCAAGAAGATCTCTGCATGCATTCCGAAACCCTGTCCGCCGATGTGACATTCTGGATAGGTACCGCCAACTTTGCCGATTGAGCACCGCAATCGGCTATACGGTAGTTCGATTAGCTGTATGAAGTGGGTTTTAGAGTCGCCCAGAGGTTTGGGGATGCGGTGGGGGCCAAGCCTGCCGGACCTCCTCCCCGAGCGTTCACCGATGGCGTTGGAGGCCAGATGAGTACTCAGACATCGAGTCTGACACCCGGAAACGGGGACCTGCCCGCTCCGCAAGCCCAATCACGAAGACGGACCCTTTACCGTGGCGATCCGGCCATGTGGTCCTGGGTGCTCCACCGCATCACCGGTGCGACTATTTTCTTCTTCCTGTTCGTCCACGTGCTCGACACCGCGTTGGTGCGGGTGAGTCCGGATGCCTACAACGAGGTCGTCAGCACCTACAAGACCCCGATCGTCGGGCTGATGGAGATCGGCCTGGTCGCCGCAGTCCTGTATCACGCACTCAACGGGGTACGGGTGATGCTGATCGACTTCTGGCAGCACGGACCGAAGTATCAACGGCTGATGTTGTGGGTTGTCGCCGGCGTGTGGCTGGCGGTCTTCATCCCGGCGCTCGGCGTGATCGGTATGCACATGGCGGAGCGGTTCCTGTGAGCGCGGGCAACCGGGTCGAGAATCCCTACGACCACATCAGCGACCGCGGCGGCCCAGCCCCGGTCATGCAGCGCGGTCATGGCCGGCCCGCGGGACTGGACAACCCGCGGTCGGTGCGGCGTGCCAGCGGGATGCCTAACTTCGAGAAATACACTTGGCTCTTTATGCGGTTCTCGGGCGTCGCACTCATCTTCCTGGCCCTGGGGCACCTTTTCATCGGACTCATCTGGGACAACGGCGTGTATCGCATCGACTTCAACTACGTCGCGGAGCGCTGGGCCAACCCGTTTTGGCAGATCTGGGACCTGCTGTTGTTGTGGCTTGCCCAGCTACACGGCGGCAACGGGATGCGCACCATCATCGCCGACTACACCCGCAAGGACTCCACGAAGTTCTGGCTGAACACCTTGCTGGCATTGTCGATAACGTTCACCCTGGTCCTGGGCACCTACGTGTTGTTGACCTTCGACGCGACCATCTCTTGATCCTCCCTAATGGTTAGAAGGAGACGACAACCTTGATTGAAGAACATCGCCACGACGTCGTCATTGTCGGCGCGGGCGGGGCTGGCATGCGCGCCGCAGTCGAGGCGGGCCCGCGCGCCCGCACCGCGGTGCTGACCAAGCTGTACCCGACGCGTAGTCACACCGGTGCGGCTCAGGGCGGCATGTGCGCAGCGCTGGCCAACGTCGAAGAGGACAACTGGGAGTGGCACACGTTCGACACCGTCAAGGGCGGTGACTACCTAGCCGATCAGGATGCCGTCGAGATCATGGCCAAGGAGGCCATCGACGCGGTGCTCGATCTCGAGAAGATGGGTATGCCGTTCAACCGGACCCCTGAGGGCCGCATCGATCAGCGCCGGTTCGGCGGGCACACCCGCGACCACGGCAAGGCGCCCGTGCGACGGGCGTGCTACGCCGCCGACCGCACAGGGCACATGATCTTGCAGACGTTGTACCAGAACTGCGTGAAGCACGATGTCGAGTTCTTCAACGAATTCTACGCACTCGACATTGCAATGACGCGGACCGCGGCCGGCCCGGTGGCCACCGGCGTCATCGCCTATGAGCTGGCCACCGGTGACATTCATGTCTTCCATGCCAAGGCGGTCGTGTTCGCCACCGGCGGCTCGGGCCGCATGTACAGGACCACCTCCAACGCGCACACACTGACCGGCGACGGTCTGGGGATCATCTTCCGCAAAGGACTCCCCTTAGAGGACATGGAGTTTCACCAGTTCCATCCGACGGGCCTGGCAGGCTTGGGCATCCTGATCTCCGAAGCCGTACGCGGCGAGGGCGGCCGGCTTCTCAACGGCGAGGGCGAACGGTTTATGGAACGTTACGCCCCGACGATCGTCGACCTGGCCCCGCGCGACATCGTGGCGCGGTCGATGGTGCTCGAAGTGCTGGAGGGCCGCGGCGCCGGGCCTAACAAAGACTACGTCTACATCGATGTACGTCACCTTGGTGCGGACGTACTTGAAGCCAAGTTGCCTGACATCACCGAGTTCGCCCGCACCTATCTCGGCGTGGATCCGGTCACTGAGCTCGTGCCGGTGTACCCGACGTGTCACTACGTGATGGGCGGCATCCCGACCACCGTCAGCGGCCACGTGCTCAGCGACAACACCACCATCGTGCCGGGTCTGTATGCCGCCGGGGAGTGCGCGTGTGTGTCGGTGCACGGCGCCAACCGCCTTGGCACGAACTCTCTGCTGGACATCAACGTGTTCGGACGTCGCGCCGGCATCGCAGCCGCCAACTACGCGTTGGGCCGCGATTTTGTCGACCTACCCCGCGATCCTGCCGCCATGGTTACCGGTTGGGTCGGCGACATCCTCTCCGAACACGGCAACGAGCGCGTCGCCGACATCCGTAGCGCGCTACAGCGGTCGATGGACAACAATGCCGCGGTTTTTCGCACCGAGGAGACACTCAAGC
>DAOUYK010000039.1 GCA_030666145.1 Mycolicibacterium sp.
GGGTCATCGCCGCAACCGGTTTCGCACCCAACGGCCGTTTTCCGGTGGTGCCGGTGGTGTTGTTCGCCGCCGGTGCGCTGCTGGTCGCCGTCGGTCCGCGCGACACCTTAGTCGACACCCCCGGGCGGACACCTGCACAGCAAGCGCCCTGAGGGCGACCAGTAGGTAGACACCGCGCACTCAACGTTTCTCGGCAACCCTGTCCCGCGATACCTATCGAAGCCGCTTGTAGGTCGGGCGCACGGACTCCGGCCCGGCCCCGACGTCGCGCCCCCCGAATTTCGCAGAGTCCCGATCTGTCAAAAGGCCGGTGCCCTCAAGCAGAATGCATTTATGCCGAATATCAACACGATGCGGGGTCCGATCGACTCGAAAGACCTGGGCGTGACGCTGATGCACGAGCACGTCTTTGTGCTCTCCGCCGAAATGATGCAGAACTCCCCCGACGTTTGGGGTGATGACGCCGACCGCGAGGCCGACGCGATCCGCAGACTCAACGATCTCAAGGCCGCCGGCGTGGACACCATCGTCGATCTCACGGTGATTGGGCTCGGCCGCTACATTCCGCGAATCGCCCGTATTGCCGCTCAGACCGATCTGCAGATCGTGGTGGCCACCGGTGTGTACACCTACAACGATGTTCCGCTGTACTTCTACTTCAGCGGCCCAGGTACCGAACTCGGCGGGCCCGAGACAATGACGGACCTGTTTGTGCGAGACATCGAGAAAGGCATCGCCGATACCGGCGTGCGGGCATCGATCCTCAAATGCGCCACCGACCGGCCTGGTGTGACTACCGGTGTCGAGCGGGTGCTTCGGGCCGTCGCGCAGGCCCATCGGCACACCGGGGTGCCGATCTCGACACACACCCACGCCGCGACCCGCCGCGGCCTCGACCAGCAGCGCATTTTCGCTCACGAGGGCGTCGACTTGTCGCGGGTGATCATCGGCCACAGCGGCGACACCACCGACCTCGGCTACCTCGAAGAACTTATCGCCAATGGCTCCTACATCGGGATGGACCGCTTCGGCTACGACGTGATCCTGCCGTTCGAGGACCGGGTGGACACGGTGGTAAAGATGTGTGAACGCGGCCACGCCGACAAGATGGTGCTCTCCCACGACGCGGCCTGCTTCATCGGCCTCTGCGGCTGGCTGCCTGGTGATGCTCTCCCCGCCTCCATACCGGAGTCGCACTACCTGCACATCCACCGCGACGTGCTGCCGGCCCTAAAACAGCGTGGGGTGACCGACGAGCAGATCCACACCATGCTCCTTGAGAATCCCCGCCGGCTCCTCGCGCACGCAGGGCCGTACTGAGCAGCATCCGCATGGTACGTGGAGCGCGCCTAGGGTGTTTCGCAACATTCAGAGTGTGACGAGCACCGAAATGGCAAGCAGCACTCCGTACAGTGCGACGACGAGAACTGCTCCGCGAATCATGGTACGTAACGGGACCTCAGGGTTCAGCGAGAAGCTCAGGGTTCGTGTGGCAAATGGCATCAAGACGAAGCCAAGGGCGACGGTGCTCAGAACGTTGGAAGTAAAGGTCTGCAAGAACAGCGGGATACCAATGCTCGCCAGATAGGAGGTGAGGTAGTTGATACACATGATCGTGGGATAGAGCATCAACAGAACGGTCATCGACTGTTTCCAGTTTGGAGTGTTCGCTCCGTCCACCTCGTTGAAGCTGAACCAGCTACCGAAAGCGCTCGGAACCTCGCGTACGGCATTGTGTTCCACTTGTTTGTGGAGGTTCTCCAAGAGCTTGGCCCGCGTTTCGGAACGCAACCATTGGTCAGCTTGCCGCGAATTCGCGAAGCGGTAAAAACTGGTCCATGCGCCACCGACCTCTCGCACTGGTTCTCGAAGCTCGTATCCGGTGAAGCCGTCGAAGGACCGGGCGGCTACTTCGAGCGCCTTCTCTGTAGCCAGGAACTGCGCTTCTCACCCTGGGTGGGGGGTGGCGCTGGCAACAACGGTGACCGAGTGGGCAGCCGGCTGCCCATCAACCATGGTGTGCTCGTCGGCGGGGAACTCAAGAAGCTCGTCACCGCGCTCAAGTAATTCTCGGCGCTGCTCAGATTGCATCCAAAGCGACAGGTTTTCCTTCGAATCGAACCGAAAGATGGTCACCCAATCGTCGTGGATACCGGGCACGGGACGAATGGTCTCAGTTGCGATGAAGCCTGGGCTCTTGCTGGTGGCCTCGTCTATCTCGGACTGCCAGGCTATCTCGGACTGCCAGGCCTGATAAGCCCCGACACGGTCCGGGCGTACTTTTCGCGCCAGGACTGCGGTCGCGACGACTTCTTCGCCCGCGGTGCTCATCACGTCGCCCTTCAATCCTCGCGGGGCCAAGCCGCCGCTAGTAATCTCGCTATGCTGGCGTGCGACGAAATCGACCTCGACCAACGCGTCCAGCGCCAGTGCCGTCACGCCAATACACGTCCGGGCAGGCAGCTTTTCTGGCTCGAAGTAGGACTTGTAGACGCGGTTGAAGTCCTCGTAATCGCGTGTGAACTCAGTAAGGAAGCCACGTGATTGGACGACGTCCTCAAGCCCGATTCCCAGCTCTGATAGCACGATCTTCAGGTTGTCCATCACATTTCGGGTTTGAGCCTCGATGCCGTCGGGGAGGGGTTTGGTGTGGTCGTCGGCGTCGTTGGGCATCTGCCCGGTGATCCATAACCAGCCGCCGACCTCAACAGCGTGGCTGTACGGCGCGCATGCCTTGGGGGCAGCACCGAACATCATGAATGTTGGGGTACCCACTGTCTTACCTCGTCGGTGCACTTCCCAGTGATAATGCTTGTCCGGCAGCCATCAGGTGATCACACGCCGACCTGGCCCATCCGTGTGCTCTTGCGTAAGTAGAAGAACCAGGTGACCACTAGCAGTACCAAGAAGAACGCTACGTAGAACTGCAGCGCAGGCTCGATGTTGCCGAACTGGGACTTCGACCAGGCGTATGCCAGCGGAACAATGAACCCACCGAACGCGCCCACCGAGGAGATGATGCCCAGCGCTCCAGCTGCCTGGCGACGCATGTGCAACATGGTCAGCGGATCGCCGCCGGCGTCTTCGCCCTTGATTCGGAAGATTTTGGAGATCATCCGGTAGGTGGAGCCGTTGCCGATACCGGTGGCGATGAACATGAACATGAACGAGATGAAGAACACCGGCATGTTCACGGCTTTCACAGACCAGAGCACACCTGCTGCGCCGACTGCCAGCATGGCGAAGCTGACCGCAGTGATAAGGGCGCCGCCGATCCGGTCGGCGAGCTTGCCGCCTAGCGGACGGGAAATCGAGCCGATGGCGGCCCCTAGAAAGGCATACGCCAGCGCGATGTCGCCGCGGTCGAACACCGCCTTCAGCAGAGTTGGGAACGCCGCGGAGTAGCCGATGAAGGAGCCGAAGGTGCCGATGTACAGCAAGGACATAATCCAGGTATCGGCGTGCCGCAACGACTGCCACACCGGCTTCACGTCAGCCTTAGCCTCCGTCAGATTGTTCATGAACAGGAATGCACAGACGGCCGCGGCGACCGCGAGAGGCACATAGAGCAGCCCGGCCAGCGACAGAGTCACGCCGGCACCGATGGTGACGACGACTGGAACAACCTTCTGCGCCACCGCAACTCCGATATTTCCACCGGCAGCGTTGAGTCCGAGTGCCCATCCCTTCTCTTTCTCCGGATAGAAGAACGAGATATTGGCCATCGAGGAGGCGAAGTTACCGCCGCCGAAACCGGCGGTAGCGGCAACCAACACCACCAGCCAGAACGGATTGCTCGGATCACCTACCACCCAGGCCAATCCAAAGCACGGGATGAGCAGCAGCAGCGCCGAGATCACCGTCCAGTTGCGACCCCCAAAAACCGGAACGGCAAACGTATATGGCAACCGCAGGAACGCGCCCACCCCGCTGGGCACCGCAACGAGCCACAACGCCTGAGTAGTGGTGAGGGCCCACCCCGATGCGGCCGGAGTACCGTCGGCAGCCGCAGTCATCTGCACGACGACAATGCTCCACAACAGCCACACCGAGAATCCGATGTGCTCGGCGAAGATGGAGAAAATCAGGTTGCGGCGCGCCACAGGCTTGCCGACAGTGCCCCAGAATTCCGGGTCCTCCGGACGCCAGTCTTCGATCCAGCGCTTCCCGTGATGGCGTGCCGATGCCGCGTCCGCAACAAGGGCGGTCAATTGACTGCCGGTAACGGTCATGCGCTCTCCTGAGGTGGGTCCGATGCGTTCCCTGCCGCTTCACACGGCCCGAGCCAGCCACGACGGGCCTCAATGACGAACGACGCTGTCCGGGCTCCCCATAGGTCTACAGCCAGGGCATTCCACGTCGATTGCACATTCGTGACCGCGGTGAAAACACGGCCTCACAGCGCAGGTCAGTTCACAGTGAGGCCCTCGGGGAGTGATCAGGGGATGCAGGTGTGACTTACTCATCATCAGTCTGTGGGTGTTCACACCGGCTGCTCTCGGCGATGATCGTGTGGTGGTTCATCGCGTTGTCTGCGGCCAATGTGATCGCAATCATTTTCCTCGAGGGCATTTCCTGGGTACTTCCCGACAACCCGACGGGCTACAACCTCCTCGACCAACTGACCGGGAAGTGATCTGCGCCGAGGAATCCGACAACCCCGGGGATTCAAGTGTCCACGATGCGCCGCGGAACCACGCTATTCAAGCGAGACTGTGATTGGCGAATTATGACTGAGCAATGAGCACCACCGGACGGACCTTTCGGGACCGCCGCGAGGCGGGCCGGGTCCTGGCGCTCGACCTTGCGCGCTACCGCGGCTGCGGCGACCTCCAGGTGCTGGGACTCGCCCGCGGCGGCGTGCCGATCGGCTGGGAGGTCGCATGCTTTCTACAGGCTCCGCTGGATGTATGCCTGGTCCGCAAACTGGGAGTGCCGCAGTGGCCCGAGCTTGCTATGGGCGCCGTGGCCACTGGGGGCGGTGTCGTATTCAACGATGATCTGATTCGCAGTCTGGGCATCAGCGACGAACAGATCCGCGACGTCGTGACCCGCGAGACCGCGGAGCTTCGACGGCGCGAGCTGGCCTATCGAGCCGATCGAGGTCCGCTGGAATTGGCCGGGCGGACCGTGCTGCTTGTCGACGACGGGATCGCTACCGGAGCCAGCATGAGAGCTGCGGCGCGCTCGGTGCGCCACGCCGGCCCGAGCCTGATCGTGGTGGGGGTACCGGTCGGACCGAAGTCGGTCTGCCGGCGCCTACTCAAGGACGCCGACGACGCAGTGTGCTCGACCATGCCCGCCGACTTCGGCGCTGTCGGACAGGTCTTCGAGGATTTTCATCAGGTCGACGACGACGAAGTGCGAGCCCTGCTGGCCACACCCACCACCGAGGGCGGACCCGCCGTCACGGACCGTTAAATCCCAGCGACCCTAGCTTTTTGCAGCGACCCTAGTGAATCGCAGCCGCCCCTAGCTTTTTGCGCTGTCGTTCCCGGCAGGGTCTCCGTGTGAGGCTTCCTCGGGATAGTCCTCGTCGTAGATGACTTCGGTCTCCGCTGCCCCGTCGGTCTGATCGTCATCGTCGTTCTGCTTGGAACGACTCCGTACTGCGTCGATGATCAGCAGTAGCACTCCGATGGCGCTGGCCGCGATGCACACCCAGGCGATGAGCTCGTTGCTGGTGATTACGGCTGTCACGAGTGCCGCCAGACCAACGACGGCCAGCACGAGCGCAACGATCAGCATGGGCCAACCCTTCGTTGGAAATGCACGTGACTAATTGTTGCCCCGGTTGAACCCGGCATCGTTGTTGGCGCCGGAGTCGACGGGGGCGGCCGAGCCGCGCTGACCCAGTTCTTCGAGCTGCGACTCAAGGTAGGTCTTCAAGCGGGTGCGGTATTCCCGCTCGAAGGTGCGCAACTGTTCGAGGCGGCCTTCGAGCACGGTCCGCTGCTGATTGATAGTGCCCATGATCTCGGAGTGCTTGCGCTCGGCGTCGGCCTGCAGTGCGTCGGCCTTCTCCTGAGCCTGGCCCAGTTGCGTTTCGGCCCGCGCCTGCGCATCTGCGAGCATGGCGTCGGCGTGCTGCCGGGCCTCCGCGACAGTCGACTCTGAAATCTCGCGGGCCTCGGAGACCATCGCCTCGGCCTGGGCGCGGGCATCCGCGAGCATCTTGTCGGACTCTGCTCTAGCGGAACCGGTCAGTCGGTCGGCGGTGTCCTGGGCCAGTCCGAGCACCTTGGCGGCGCGTAGGTGAAGATCTTCGTTGGACTGTGCGGACTGCGCAGGCGCCTCGTAAACTAGTTCCGGCGCTGGTGGTTCGGATTCGGACTCCACGACGTGAACTGGCGTTGCCTGCGCGGGCTGGAAGGCGGCCGACTGCCCCGAACCGGCCTCCTGGTTCAGCTCGGCCACACGCTGGCGGAGATCGCCGTTCTCCTCGATGAGGCGGGACAGCTCATTCTCAACCAGGTCGAGGAACGCATCGACCTCATCCTCGTTGTAGCCGCGCTTGCCGATCGGTGGCTTACTAAACGCGACGTTATGCACGTCGGCAGGTGTGAGCGGCATTGCCTGCCCCCTTGAAAGTCTGGATCGTCAAACGAACGATCTCAAAGTGTAGAGCCTTGGTTGAGAGTAACTGGCGCCCATCCTGTCACACCAGAACCTGCGGTTGCAGGCAAGACCATAATTTAAGGGCGAAACTCAACAAAACCGAGACGTTGCCTCCAGCATTTCCACAGGGCGATTCGATGCCGTTACTTGTCTGCGCCGGCGGCGAACCGGTGCCGAAGCACCGATGCCGCCCAGTGCGCAGTGACGCTCAAATCGCTGCGGCGAACGCGAGCTGCATCCCGATGAACGCGAGGAGCAGCAACACCATGATCGATAGATCGAATCGGACGGAACCTATCGTGAGCTGCGGAATGATGCGGCGCAGCAGGTTCACCGGCGGGTCGGTCAGCGTCATGATCATCTCGAGCACGACCACCGTCGCTCCCTTGGGATGCCAATCACGACTGAACGAGCGGATGAACTCCACCACCACGCGGGCGATCAACAGCAGCCAGAACATGAACAGCGCAAAACCGAGGATCTCGAAGAAGAGCGCCAACTGAGCAGACCTCACTACAGGCAGATGTATGACAATCGATAAAGAACGAGTGTCGCTCAGTGCCGACGGCGCTTGTGCGACTCCGCTAGCTTACCCGTCCTAGGCCGTTGTGTCGGACCCGAGCCGTGTTGGCGCGGGAAAGCCAATCTATTGGTATGCGGGAAACCCGGCCTCGGCGATGCGGCGACGCTGCTCAGCTGTCACATCGACATCGGCTGGCGACAACAGGAACACCTTGGTCGCAACCTTGTCGAAGGAGCCTCGCAGCGCGAAGGCCAGCCCGGCCGCGAAGTCAACCAGTCGCTTGGCGTCGGCGTTGTCCATCGAGACCAGATCCATGATCACCGGTGTTCCGTCTCGGAACCGCTCGCCGATCGTGCGTGCCTCGCTGTAGTCCTTGGGACGCAGTGTGGTGATCTTGGCCAGCGGGCTACCGGCCTCGAATAACTCGGCCATTCCGCGCGGGTCCATGGCCAACGCCCCCCGAGTCGAGCCTCGCGCGGAGCCGAATCGCGATGGGGTGCGTTCGAATTCACGCGGCGCACGCAATCTGGGCTCGAAACGCATGTCCTCGAAACCACCAGCGGGACCCCCACGGTAGGCGGCGGGCTCGTCATAGTCGCGGCGGCGCTCATCTCCCGGACCGTCATACCCGCGCTGATAACCGTCATCCTCGAAGCGATCCTCGCGGGTTCGGCGGTAGCCGCGCGAGGTGCCCCGGTCGTCATCTTCGTAGTAGTCATCTTCATAGTCATCCATAGGCGCCATTCCGAAGTAGGCCTTGACCTTGTGCAGTGTGCTCATTGTGAGGACCCTTCTCGCGGTGCTGAGGTGTTCGAGGTGTTCGAGGTGTTCGAAATATCAGTGGCATTTGGTGTCTGTGATGAAATTGTGACTGGAGTGACTACTTCCGGTGAGGTTAGCGGTCGCGGTCCCATGAGAGCGGTACCGACACGCACACAGGTGGAACCATGTTCGACCGCCGACTCGAGGTCGCCTGACATCCCTGCGGACAGCTCGAGCTGCTGCTGATAGCCAGCCTGTAGCCGCTCGCGCTCCCTCAGCAAACGCGCAAACGCCTCATCAGGATCGGCTCCCCGGGGTGGGATGGCCATCAGTCCGACAAACCGCAACCCGGTTGCCTCGTCGACAGCGGCGCACAGTTCGTCGATTCGGCCAGTAGCCGCGACATCGACCCCACCCCTGGTCTCGTCACCGTCGAGACTGATCTGCAGGTACACCCGCAGCGGATCGGGACGCAACCCCTCACCGAGCGCCTCGGACACCGCCCGGTCCAGGGAGGTGATCACCTTGGCACTGTCAACCGAGTGCACCGCGTAGGCCCACCTCGCGACCGAGCGCGCCTTGTTGCGCTGGATGCGGCCCACCAGATGCCAGCGAAGGAAACCGCAGCCCGGGATTGCGCTGATCTCGGCCACCTTCTGCGTGGCTTCCTGGTCGCGGGATTCGCCGAACGCCAGGCATCCCAGACGGTGCAGCGCCAGCACGTCACTGGCCGGGAAGAACTTCGTGACCGGCAGCAATTCAATGTCGGCGACATCGCGTCCGGCGGCCTCGGCCGCACGCGCGAGCCGCTTGCGCACCCCGGCCAGCGACAGGCTCAGCTCGTTTTCACGGACCGTCGTCACGAGACGGGCTCCAGCCAGACCAGTGATGCCAGCCGGCCGGTGGGCCCCCCCTCGCGCCGATGGCTGAAGAGCGTGTGGTCGGCCACCGTGCAACGCGGATCGACATCGATCGCGGCTACCCCCAAGGTGCGCAGTTGCGCAGCGATTCCAGCGCGTAGGTCCAGACCCGGGGTGCCGCGGTGGGTAGTGGTCCGACTGCCCGGCAGCGTCCGTTCCACCTCGGCGGCCATCGACTCAGGCACCTCGTAATTGACACCGTTGACCGCGGGCCCGAGCAGAACCGAGACGTCCTCGACCCGTGCACCTACGTCCACCATGGTCTGCAGCGCCCGCACGATGATGCCCCCCTGCGCCCCGACTCGGCCCGCGTGAACGGCGGCAATCACGCCAGCGCGCGCGTCGGACATCAAGACCGGGACACAGTCGGCCGTCAAGACTGCTAGCGCCAGCAGTGGTGTGGTGGTGACCAAACCGTCTGTGTCGTCGACGGTTTCGACCAAGCTGTCGACAACCTCAACGTGGACACCGTGCACTTGGTTCATCCACACGATGCCGTCCCCGTCGCCTGCATCAGGCGCGCGCAGCCCGACCGTTGTGCCGAGACGACGTCGGTTGGCAGCGACGGCGTCTGGGTCGTCGCCGACATGATCGCCGAGGTTGAAGGTCGCAAACGGGGGTTTGGACACGCCCCCGGCGCGGGTGGTGCTCACGCGGCGCACCCGGAACTTCGCCGCGCGGCCGGAGGCCGGAGAATCGGGCCCTGCCCGGCCGGAAGACGCGCGATCTGGCACGGTACGAGCGTGAGACGGGTTAGTGGCGCATGAACGGCGGTACGTCGACGTCGTCGTCGGAAATGCCGCCATCGTCACCACCGATCCGGACCGTAGCGCCGTTGGTGTGCACCAGCACGCTCGCGGGATCAGGTGACTCGAACAGCGAGGCACTCACCCGGCCGGCCTTGCCCGGAGCAATCGGCCGAGCTGCCGCGGCCGCCGTCGTGGGCGCCCCCTCCTCACCGGTCACCGGCTTGCGTCCGGGGCCGGTCGCGTCGAAGCCCGCGGCGATCACCGTCACCCTGACCTCGTCACCGAGCGAGTCGTCAATGACGGTGCCGAAGATGATGTTGGCTTCGGGATGTGCGGCTTCCTGCACCAGCGACGCGGCCTCGTTGATCTCGAACAAGCCCAGATCGCTGCCACCGGCCACCGACAGCAGCACGCCTTGGGCGCCTTCCATCGATGCTTCCAGTAGCGGAGAGTTGATCGCGATCTCAGCTGCTTTGAGCGAGCGCCCATCGCCGCGGGCCGAGCCGATACCCATCAGGGCCGTACCCGCACCGCTCATGACGCCTTTGACGTCAGCGAAGTCCACGTTGATCAAGCCGGGAGTGGTAATCAGATCGGTGATGCCTTGCACGCCATTGAGCAGGACCTCGTCCGCGCTGCGGAACGCGTCCATCAACGAGACGGCGGCATCGCCCATCTGCAGCAGCCGGTCATTCGGTATCACGATCAGGGTGTCGCAGCTCTCCCGCAGCGAGCCGATGCCGGTCTCTGCCTGATTGCTTCGCCGCTTACCTTCGAACGAGAACGGCCGAGTCACCACGCCGACGGTAAGCGCGCCGAGCTTGCGGGCGATGGTGGCCACCACTGGCGCACCGCCGGTGCCGGTGCCGCCGCCCTCACCGGCGGTGACGAACACCATATCTGCGCCGCGAAGCAGCTCCTCAATGTCGTCCTTGGCATCCTCGGCGGCCCTCCGGCCGACCTCGGGATCTGCGCCGGCTCCCAACCCGCGTGTCGAGTCACGCCCGACGTCGAGTTTGACGTCGGCATCGCTCATCAACAGCGCCTGAGCGTCGGTGTTGATCGCAATGAATTCGACGCCCTTAAGACCCTGTTCGATCATCCGGTTCACAGCGTTGACGCCGCCGCCGCCAATGCCGACCACCTTGATCACAGCGAGGTAGTTATGCGGGGCGGTCATCGCCACACCTTCTTCGCGCAAGCCCTCATCAGTGGTTGCCCTTCTTGCCTGGTTGCCTGTCGTCACGCGGGAAGGTCTCCTCGAACAAACCCTCAACCTCAACCATAGGCTTAGAGTTATGTCAAGTTGTTCCGCGCAAACAGAACGGTAGAGGCGGGTAGGGCACATGGCGGGCAGGCGCGCCGATACAACACGACAAAAATCGTGGCGGCGTGTCTGCCACACGCGTGGACGTCGGCTCTGCGATGGCCGCCGGTGACTACTTGACGGTCGGCAGGTCCGGGCTGGAGACGTCATACGTCTGACCCGGCTGGGTGAGCAGCGCGGCCAGCTTGAGCGCCTTCTCCTCGGTACGGTCGGTGGTCCCCCACACCACGACACGACCATCAGCCAAGGTCAGCGTGATCGCTGCGGCGGACGGCGCCGACACCCGGCCCACCAAGCTCGCGACATCGGGCCGCAACGAGGTCATCACCTGTAGCGCCGCCATGGTCGATGGATCGGTGGGACCTGGGTTCTCAGTGTCCAGATACGGCACCCCCGGCGGCGGTGGCGCGGTAGCGAAGTCGACCCCGTCACGGTCGAACAGGTGCACCCCGTCCGAATAGTCCCTAACCACGACGGGGATTCGCTCGACAACGGTGACCCGCAACGTCGACGGATACTGGCGCTGCACGCGGACCGAGACGATGCGGCGAATATCAGCGACCCGCTGGGCAACCGCATCGGTGTCGACCTGCAGCAGCGGAGTCCCCGGCGCCACCGCGGCCGCAGCGACGACCTCGCCCTCGGTGACCTCGCTCAGCCCCGTGACGGCAACGCTGCGGATCGACATGAGCGGCGTGAAGTAGAGCAGCAGCCCGAGGCCCACGACCAGAACAGCGATCAACGCAGTCCACATCAATAACTTAAGCCCTCGGACGGCGCCGCGACCGAGCGTCTTCGTCTCCTGCACCGTCTCACCCAGCGCGCGGCGCTTGGCCTCCCGGCGGGCCTCCTCGATGGCAGTGGCCCGCTCCTGTGCCGTTCGGCGTTCCTCACGTTCACGGCGGGCACGACGGCGCGGTCCCTCGACATCCCCGGTACCCGCAACCTCGTCCTGCGCTGCGGCCGGCTCCGAACCGTCGCCCTCGCTGGCGGGTTCGGGTTCACCCTGACTCGGCTCGGTCATCACCGGACCGTATCGAGTCCGCCTGGCTCGCTGCGATCGGCCTTTGCCTGCAGCGCAGCCAGGATCTCCCCGCCGAGCATGGTCACATCGCCGGCACCCATGGTCACGATCACGTCACCGGGTTGCGCGACTGCGGCGACCCGCGCGGGCACCGCCGAAAAGCCGGGCACATAAGTCACCTCGGCAGTCACCGCGTCGGCAACGGTGGCCCCACTGACACCGGCGAGCGGCTGCTCCCGCGCCGCGAACACGTCCAAAACGAAGACCTGGTCCGCGATGTCCAGCGCCTGACCGAACTGAGAAGCGAAAGCCTTTGTGCGGGAATACAAATGTGGCTGAAAAACCACGATGGCCCGGCCGGTTTCGTGCTGCTGGGCCACGGCACGCAACGCTGTCAAGGTGGCACGGACCTCGGTCGGATGGTGCGCGTAGTCATCAAAGACACGGACACCGTTAGCGCTACCGACAAACTCGAAGCGACGGCGCACCCCCTCGAATCCAGTTAGACCCTCGAGCACGGTTTCGGGAGCAGCGCCTGCCTCGATGCCGGCCAGCAGTGCGCCCAGGCCGTTAAGCGCCATGTGGCGACCCGGCACAGACAGCTGCATCACCCGCGGCTGGGACTCGCCGCGCAGCGTGATCCTCGCGACGGCACCGGTGCCGTGCTGCACCCAGTCGACCAATGTGGCGTCCAGGTGCTGATCACTTCCGTAGCGGCGAACCCGGATCCCAAGCTCCTCGGTACGTTCGGCCAGTGCCCTGGCACCTCGATCATCGGCGCAGACCACCAGCGTGCCGTCAGGTTTGATGCGCTCGACGAACTGGTCGAATACGGCGGCGTAAGCTCCGGCGCTGCCGAAGAAATCCAGGTGATCGGCCTCGATGTTGGTGACGACCACGACATCGGGTTGGTATTCGAGCAGTGAACCATCGCTCTCGTCAGCTTCGGCGACAAAGCACGTTCCGCTGCCGTGATGGGCATTGGTGCCCGCCTCCCCGAGATCCCCACCCACCGCGAACGACGGATCGAGCCCGCAGTGCTGCAAAGCCACTATCAGCATGGACGTCGTGGTGGTCTTGCCATGCGTGCCGGTCACCATGAGCGTGGTGTGTCCGACCATCAGTTTCGCCAGCACGGCCGGCCGAAGGATAACCGGGATGCCCCGCCGGCGCGCTTCGACAAGTTCGGGATTGGTTTTCGGGATCGCCGCGTAGGTGGTGACCACTGCCGTCGGACCACCTGGCAGCATGTCCAGCGACGAGGCGTCGTGGCCTATGCGGACCGTGGCCCCGCGGGCCCGCAGGGCGATCACCCCACGCGATTCCTTGGCATCCGATCCGGAGACCATGCCGCCGCGATCCAGCAGGACACGTGCGATGCCCGACATACCGGCCCCACCAATACCCACCATGTGCACCCGTTGCAATTCGTCGGTCAGATCAGTCAAGTACGCACCTGCGTTCATCGCTGCCGCCTTCCAGGCCCGGCCCGCGCGACGTCAAGGGCCACCTGCGCCACCCTGCGCGCGGCGTCGCGTTGTCCCGCCGACGCGGCAGCGGCCGTCATCGCTGCCAGCCTGGCCTGGTCGTTGAGAAGTGTGGTGACCGTGTCGGCGACGAAACCCTCAGTGAGCTCCCGGTCATCGACGATGATCCCACCGCCTGCGTTGACGACGGGAAGTGCGTTGAGGCGCTGTTCGCCGTTACCGATCGGCAGCGGCACATAGACCGCAGGCAGCCCGACCGCTGTGACCTCGGCGACCGTCATCGCTCCGGAACGGCAGATCGCCAGGTCAGCCGCCGCATAGGCCAATGCCATCTTGTCCAAATACGGTACGGCGACGTAAGGCGGGCCGCCGGCGATCGGGACAGGCAGCTCGAGGGTGTTCTTCTGACCGTGCGCATGGAGGACCGAAATGCCTTTGCTGGCAAGGCTTTCCGCAGCCTCCGACACCGCCCTGTTGAGGGACTGAGCGCCCTGCGAGCCGCCAAACACCAACAACACTCGGGCGTCGTCGGCGAAGCCGAAATAATCGCGCGCCTCATCGCGCAACGCCATCCGGTCCAACGAGGCAATCGATTCCCGCACCGGGACCCCCACGACCTCGACATTACGTAGGCCGGGATCGGGCACCGCGGAGAGGACCCGCTGCGCCGACCTGGCACCCACTCTGTTCGCCCAGCCTGCGCGGGCGTTCGCCTCATGCATGACCACCGGCACCCTCCTGCTGGGCCGGGCACTGCGTGCGGCCAGATAGGCGGGCAAAGCGACGTATCCGCCAAACCCGATGACGACGTCGGCGCGAACGTCATCGAGGATTGCTCGTGTCTGCCTGACCGCGCGTCGCACCCGCCCCGGTAACCGGACGAGATCGGCAGAGGCCTTCCGGGGCAACGGCACCGGGTTGATCAGCTCGAGTTGGTATCCGCGTTCTGGCACGAGTCGGGTCTCCAGGCCACGCTCAGTGCCTAGCGCGGTGATTCGCACAACCGGGTCGAGCGCTGTGAGAGCGTCGGCGACCGCCATCGCCGGTTCGACGTGGCCCGCCGTGCCACCGCCGGCGAGAACCACAGAGATCGCCCTCACCCGTGACGCTGACCTTCCAGTGTGCGAGCCGTTCGGCCCTGCTTGCGCTGGCCAGCACCATATCCGACCGAGAACCTGCCGGCCGAAACCGGCTGCTTGCCTCGGGCTTTTGCGGACCGGCGCGCCGGATGGTCGTCCGCTCGGGATGCGGCTGCCCGCTTCTTCGTCTGCTTGCGCTCGAACTGAGTCGACGGGGAGCCAGAACGCGACTGCAGTCGGTCGCGCAGGGCCTCGGTACGCGTGGGGACGTACGGAGCCGGTAGCGGCAGGCGCAGCAGCCGGTTAAACCGGTCATCGCGGCCGGCCCGCAGAGCGGCGACCGCCTCGGGTTCATGACGTGCGGCGTTGGCCATGATGCCGATCATCAGCAGCGTCGTGGCAGTCGATGTGCCACCGGCCGATATCAGCGGCAGCTGCAACCCCGTGACCGGCAGCAACCCCACCACGTACCCGACGTTGATGAACACCTGGCTGAGGATCCACAATGTGGCAGTGGCCGTGAGCAACCGCAGGAACGGGTCGGCCGACCGACGCGCGATCCGCATGCCGGTGTAGGCGAACAGGCCGAATAGACACAACAGCCCGGCGGCGCCGATGAAGCCCAGCTCCTCACCGATGATCGCGTAAATGAAGTCGTTGTGGGCGTTGGGCAGGTAGTTCCATTTGGCTGAGCCCTGCCCCAACCCGTCGCCGAAGAAACCGCCGTTGGCCAATGCGAACCTGGCCTGGCGCGCCTGATAGCCCGAACCCTGTGCGTCGGCGGTCGGATTGAGCCAGGACTGCACGCGATCGGATCGGTAGCCTTCACTCAGCGCGAGAACGGCCCCCGAGAAGATCACCGCCCCCAACGAACTCAGGAAGACCCTCAGCGGCAGCCCTGCGTACCAGAGCAGGCCGAGCAGGATCACGCCCATCGACATTGTTTGTCCCAGGTCGGGCTGTGCGACGACGAGCGCTAGCGCGATCACCGCGGCCGGCACCAACGGAACAAGCATTTCACGCAGTGAAGCCCGCTCCATTCGGCGAGCGGCCAGCAGGTGCGCACCCCAGATTGCAAGGGCGATCTTTGCGAGCTCGGAGGGCTGCATGGAGAAACCGGACACCACGAACCAGCCGCGCGATCCGTTGGCCACCTTCCCGATTCCCGGGATCAGCACGAGGACGAGCAAGAGGATGCTAATGGCGAACCCTGTGAAGGCCAGCCTGCGCATGACCTGCACTTTCATCCGCAGCGCGATGTAGAACGCGACCAGGCCGACGACCGTCCACAACGACTGTTTGCCGAAGACCACCCACGGCGAGCCGTCCTGGTCATAGGAGTACACACCCGAGGCTGACAGCACCATGGTCAGGCCCATCATGGTCAGCAGTGCCGTGACCGCGATGATCAGGTGAAACGAAGTCATCGGGTGACCAAGCCAGGCCCCGAAACGGGTGCGCGGCCCGGGTGCGGCGGCGATCTTCGATGTGGCCTGATTCTCGGCAACGGGGTTCGTGCGACGGTTGCGCAACCGGGTGAGGATGCTGCTCACAGTGTTTTCGCCATCTTCGCCCGACTCTGCCCGTTTACCCGACGATGGCGCGCACCGCTGCGGCGAACGAGTCCCCGCGGTGCCCGTAGCCGCTGAACTGATCGAACGAGGCCCCTGCCGGGGCAAGAAGTACCGTGTCGCCCGGTCGGGCCAATCCACGAGCGGCATCCACGACGGCCGCCATCACCGCGTCGGCTACCGACTGCTCCCGAAGGTCGACATTTTGAGTCACATAGGTAACACCTGACTCAAGGGAACCAGATTTCTCTAGCACCCCAGAATCCTCTCCCGTCACAAGCTCCACAACGGGGACATCCGGTGCGTGTCGCGATAACGCCTTGCTCAGGACAATCCGATCCTGGCCGATCAGCACCGCACCGGCGAGCCGGCCAGCGACCGCTGCGACAAGCCCCTCGGCGGAAGCTCCCTTGAGCAGCCCCCCCGCCACCCACACCACCCGGGGATACCCGCTGATCGAGGCTTGCGCAGCGTGCGGATTGGTGGCCTTGGAGTCGTCAACATAGGCGATGCCGTCGACGACCGCGACGACCTCGGCACGGTGCCGGCCCACCCGGAATGTCGCCAGCGCGTCAGCGATCGCCGATGCCGGCACGTCCACCGCGCGCGCCAAGCAAGCCGCTGCGAGCGCGTCAAGCACCCCGACCGGACCAGCCACTGGAATGCTGCCGGTCTCGGCGAGGACCAGCGAATCGCCGAAAGCGTTGTCGAGGAGTGCTCCGTGACGAACGCCGACCTCGCCGGGCCCAGGGTCACCCAACCGGAAACCCACCCGTATCTGCGCCGGGGCCTCCTCCAGCAGGGCGGCCGCAACGGGGTCATCGAGCCCACCAGCGGCCACCCGCCCGGTCAGCGCACGCGCCTTTGCCTTGGCGTACGCGTGCATCGAGCCGTGCCAGTCCAAGTGGTCCTCGGCGACGTTGAGCACCACACCCGCCTCGGGGCACAGTGAGGGCGCCCAATACAGCTGGAAGCTCGATAGCTCCACAGCAAATACATCAGCAGGCTGGTCCAGTACTTCGAGAACCGGTTCACCGATGTTGCCGCACAACACCGCACGCCGCCCTGCGGCCTCAAGCATCGCGTGCAGCATCGATGTCGTCGTCGTCTTGCCGTTGGTACCCGTGACGACCAGCCAACGCCGCGGCGGACCGAACAGGCCCGACTGGTCCAGCCGCCAAGCCAACTCGACATCCCCCCAGACCGGGACACCCGCCGCGGCAGCCGCCGCCAACACCGGCGCGGTAGGCGGGATCCCAGGGCTGGTGACGACGAGCGCGAAGTCGGATATCTGATCGGCGGCGGTGCCGGGTTCGATGACAGCCACACCCTGCTGCGCAAACGACGTCAGCGCCGACGGGCTGTCATCGGTGAGCGCTGCCCGCGCCCCGAGCCGGACCAGTGCAGCGAGCACCGCGTGGCCGGTGACCCCGCCACCGACCACCAAGACCGAGGTTCCAGGCCCGATAGGCTCCAACACCTCAGCCACCGACGGTGGTCAGCCACTCGCCGTAGAAGAGCGCCACACCCAGCCCGCATCCGATCGCAGTCAGCAGCCAGAATCGGATGATAATCGTGGTCTCGGCCCAACCTCCCAGCTCGAAATGGTGGTGGAAAGGAGCCATTCGGAACACTCGGCGACCGGTGGTACGGAAGGCCATGATCTGCACGACCACCGAGGTGACCTCGGCGACGAACAGGGCACCGAGTACCACCGCCAGCATGACTGTCCGGCTGCTGACCGACAGACCGGCAATGATGCCGCCAAGAGCCAGCGAGCCGGTATCGCCCATGAAGATCTTGGCCGGCGCTGCGTTCCACCACAGGAAGCCTATGCACGCTCCGGCGGCGGCCGCCGCGATGATCGCGAGGTCAAGAGGGTCGCGGACGTTGTAGCAGCCCAAGCCCGGGCTCGTGGCGCAGGCGTTACGGAACTGCCAGAACGTGATGAGCACATAGGCCGCACACACCATCGCCATGGCACCGGCGGCCAGCCCATCCAACCCGTCAGTGAAATTCACCGCATTCGACCAGGCGCTGATGATCACCACGCAGAACAGCACGAAGACAGCGGGCGCCAAAGTCACCGTCGCGATCTCCCGCACGTAGGACAACTCTGCGCTGCCTGGTGTCAGCCCGTCGGCATTGCGGAACTGCAGGGCCAGCAGGCCGAACAGCACGGCGGCGATGAGCATCCCGACAGTCTTGGTGGTCTTGTT
>DAOUYK010000245.1 GCA_030666145.1 Mycolicibacterium sp.
TCCGCTGAAGTCAGCGACGAAATGGCTCCCAGGAGGTGCATCTATCGCGCGCGTACACGACCCGGGCAAGACGATGTCACCGGCCTTCAGCCGCACTCCGAAGCCCTCGACCTTGCGTGCCAGCCATGCGACAGCGGTCACCGGATTTCCCAGCACCGCATCGCTGCGCCCTTCAGCGACCACCTCGCCGTTGTTCTTCAGCACCGCATCAATGTTCTTGATGTCAATGTCCTTCGGCGACACCCGCCCCTGCCCGAGCACCCAGCCTGCCGAGGAAGCGTTGTCCGCGATCGTGTCGCATAGCTTGATCTGCCAGTTCATGATGCGCGTGTCGATCAGCTCGATTGCAGGTGCGAATGAGGCCGTCGCGGCCAGTACATCGTCCTCAGTGCAGCCGGCACCGGGCAGGTCGTCAGCGAGTATGAATCCGACCTCGACCTCGACCCGTGGATACAGATACCGGCCGGACCGCACCGGTGTCTCTTCAAAAACCTGCATCTCGTCGAGCAGATGCCCGTAATCCGGCTCGTCGACGTTCATCATCTTCTGCATGGCCTCTGACGACAGCCCGACCTTGTGACCGATGACCCGGGCGCCCTCCGCGACGCGCTGCTGGATGTTTATCAGCTGGACCTCATAGGCATCAACAACGTCGATATCAGGGTTTCCGTCGGTCAGCGGAGATATCGGGACCCCGCTGCGCTCGGCCTGTGCAAGGTCTGCCGCCAATCGGTCACGCATCTCGGCGCTCAGCATTTTCGTGAAGTCCCCTCGTTCCGTCGAACGGCACAGTTGTGGGTCGGCCGCGCAATTCTATAACGTGTTCTACATGACTGGACAGGAGTACGACGTCATCGTGGTTGGCAGTGGCGCCGCCGGCATGGTCGCCGCCCTCACCGCCACCCACCAGGGTCTGTCAACGATAGTTGTCGAGAAGGCTCCGCACTATGGCGGCTCCACCGCGCGCTCAGGCGGTGGCGTCTGGATCCCCAACAACGAGGTCCTCAGGCGCGACGGCGTCACCGATACCGTTGAGGAGGCCCGCAAGTACCTGCACACGATCATCGGCGACGTGGTACCCGCCGAGAAGATCGACACATACTTGGACCGCGGTCCAGAGATGTTGTCATTCGTGCTGAAGCACTCGCCGCTCAAGATGTGCTGGGTGCCCAACTACTCCGACTACTACCCTGAGGCCGCCGGCGGCAAGGCCACGGGTCGCTCGGTGGAACCCAAGCCCTTCAACGCCAAGAGGCTCGGCGCAGATCTCAAGGGCCTGGAGCCGCCGTACGGCAAGATTCCGCTCAACGTCGTAGTCATGCAGCAGGATTACATGCGGCTCAACCAACTCAAACGCCACCCTCGCGGGCTGCTGCGGAGCCTCAGGGTTGGTGCGCGCACCATGTGGGCGCAAGCGACCGGCAAGAACCTGGTGGGAATGGGTCGCGCGTTGATCGCGCCGCTGCGCATCGCGTTGCAGAAAGCCGGTGTGCCCGTCCAGTTGAACACCGCGATGACCGATCTGTACGTCGAAGACGGCATAGTTCGCGGAATCTACGTTCGCGACACCAACGGCCCGGAAAGCGCCGAACCGCAACTCATCCGCACCCGCCGCGGCGTCATCCTGGGCAGCGGCGGATTCGAACACAACGAGCAGATGCGGGTGAAATACCAGCGCGCCCCCATAACCACAGAGTGGACAGTCGGCGCCAAGGCCAACACTGGAGAAGGCATCCTGGCCGCCGAAAAACTCGGTGCTGCACTAGATATCATGGAAGACGCCTGGTGGGGGCCCACGGTGCCGCTAGTCAATGCGCCGTGGTTCGCACTGTCGGAACGGAACTCACCCGGGTCAATCATCGTCAACATGACGGGCAGGCGATTCATGAACGAATCGATGCCCTACGTCGAGGCCTGCCACCACATGTACGGCGGTCAGTACGGCCAGGGGCCGGGTCCCGGTGAGAATATCCCAGCCTGGTTGATATTCGACCAGCAGTACCGCGACCGCTACATCTTCGCTGGACTGCAACCAGGACAACGCATTCCGAAGAAGTGGATGGACTCAGGCGTGATCGTCACGGCCCCCACCCTTGAGGAACTCGCCGCGATTACCGGACTGCCCGCGGACACCCTCAAGGCGACCGTCGAACGATTCAACGGCTTCGCGCGCTCGGGTGTCGATGAGGACTTCAAACGCGGCGAAAGCGCCTATGACCGCTACTACGGCGACCCGACAATCAAGCCGAACCCCAACCTCGGCGCGGTCAGCAACGCGCCGTTCTACGCGGCCAAGATGGTCCCCGGCGATCTGGGCACCAAGGGCGGAATCGTCACCGATGTGCAGGGCCGCGCACTGCGCGACGACGGCTCGATCATCGACGGCCTCTACGCTGCGGGTAACGTCAGCGCGCCGGTAATGGGCCATACCTACCCAGGCCCCGGGGGCACCATCGGCCCGGCCATGACGTTCGGGTACCTCGCGGCGTTGCACCTCGCCGAAAGGAAGTGAGTCGTGCCAATCAATCTCGAGGAAGCCATCGGCGCCGAACTCGATCCCGTCGAATTCTCTTGGAACAGTAGCGATGTCCAGCTGTATCACCTCGGCCTGGGCGCTGGCGGTGACCCGATGGACAGGCGTGAACTGCGCTATCTCGCGGACGTCACCCCACAGGTGCTGCCGACGTTCGGCAACGTCGCCCAGAGCTTTCACATGACAGAAGCGCCGGCGGTACGCTTCCCCGGCATCGACATCGAGCTGAGCAAGGTGCTGCATGCCAGCGAGGCCGTCACGACGCCGGGACCCATCCCACCGTCGGGCACCGGCACCGCGGTTACCCGCTTCACCGAGATCTGGGACAAGGGCAAGGCCGCGGTGATCTGGTCGGAGACGACAGTGACCGATCCGAATGGCACGCTGCTGTGGACGCAAAAGCGGTCGATCTTCGCGCGGGGCGAGGGCGGCTTCGGCGGAGACCGTGGCCCGTCCGGGTCGGCGTCGGCGGCACCTTCGGATCGCACCCCCGACCTTGAACTGTCCCTGCCAACCTCGCCTGCACAAGCGCTGCTCTACCGGATGTGCGGGGACCGCAATCCGCTGCATTCCGATCCGGACTTCGCTGCCGCAGCAGGCTTTCCGCGTCCGATCCTGCACGGTCTGTGCACCTACGGGATGACGTGCAGGGCGTTGGTGGACAACCTGCTCGACGGTGATGTCAGTGGGCTGTGGTCCTACGGCGCACGGATGGCGGGCGTGGTGTTTCCCGGCGAGACTCTGCGTGTGACCGCTTGGAAGACAGGCGACAAATTCAACGCCGTCGTAACCGCACCCGAGCGGGACGACGCTGTGGCGCTGGCCGGGGTCGAGTTCGTTCCGGCCTGAGCCGAGCTACTTACACAGCTCCACTATGTGCTCGGCGCTGGCCTGAGCATCGCTCATGTGGGTCGCCTGTCCTGGATCATCCGCGGATGCGCCCGCAAGTTGCCTCATCCCGATGTACTCGAGCTGATTCGCAAACGACCGCACCGCTTGGTCCAGGTCAGCGGACACCGCGGTGCCGTCCAGTCTGGCCAGCAGGAACTGGCCGCCTCCCAAGGTGGCCAGCCGGGCGTTGGCCGCCACTGCCTCCGCAGCGACCCGCTCCGGGCCGAGGTTTGCATTGGTCTGCAGGGACACGGCCTGGCGCACCATGTCGAACGCCGCGCAGACCTGCGTCTTAGACTCATCCGGGCTGACTCCGGACGCGTCGCTCGACGAGGGCGATCTCACCAGGCCCCACACTGCGAGAGCCACAGCGACGATGGCGATGAGGAGGGCAGCTGGGGCAATCCAGCTCGGCTTGGTCTCAGGCACTGGTGGATCATAGCCGGGATACCCGCGGTGGTCTGTCAGCAGATACGTAGAGGGCATTACCTGCCAACATCGCAACCTTCAACGCGCGCAAAGTGACAACGAAACCCTCAGACGACGGACCACTCCTCCAAAAGATCCCGCGGCGCTGGAGTCCGAAACAGTCGCATCACTTCGCGCGCCTCTTGTGCAGGCAATCCGCACACGACGTCGCTCTTGTCGGGTCGCATGTGCAGTGACACCTCCGGTTCTAATGAAGCGGACCGCGCTTGATGCGCACTCCGTTAACTGTCAGTCCCGGTGTTCATGAGTTCGGCGGCGGCGGTCTCGAGCGCTTCGGCCAAGCGCATGAGCACCGCGCCGAGCCCAGCGCGACCTCCAGAACCACGGTAAGGAAGTCGAATCCGGCCTTGGTGTTGGCCGTCCACTCGCACAGCGTCTGAGCTAACAGCGGCAGCGACGGCACCAGCACCAGCGTGCGTCGCGTGGCGCGCTTTTCGTGGATGAAATACACCGCCAGGGTTGTCCGGTACCGCACGCCATTATCATCTGGCCCCGATCGGAGCGGTCGAAGCCCCTAATTACTGACTTGATCGCTTCGCGTTGATGACGGTGGGGGCACTTGGGTAGCCGCCGCCGGGCACGCAACGCCGAGGGCGAGGTCGAGGGTGGAACCCAATCAGCAGTTTGTTCAGTCGGGTTCAAGCACACCTCTCGGACAACCAGCTCCCGGAACTCGTTGTCCAGGGATTGGACGACGCGCGGGTCGGGTGAGTTGCTAAACTGCGGTGCCGGGCATCATGCGGTTATGCCTCACCACCGACGAATGGCTTTCGGGTATGGGACTTCGGTCACTACCCGCGGACTAGGTGCCATGATTGTATCGAGAAACGGTGTCGGCCGGGCGGAAGGCAGCAATGTCGAAGCTAAGTGGCTGGCTGCCGCGGTCGGCACCGGGCTGTTGTGCAGCGCGGCGGTATCGTAATGACCACAGGTGCGAGGGCGGATTGCGTTGGAGAGCTTCGACTTCCGGGGATTGCCGATCACGTATGAGCACACCGGGCAGGGTGAGCCGGTGATC
>DAOUYK010000044.1 GCA_030666145.1 Mycolicibacterium sp.
TGAACGCGCTGGACAACGCAGCGCCGAGGATGGCTGCGAGCAACACGATCCGGGCGAAACCAGTCAACCTGCTGACCAGGGTGGCCGCGGCCATAGCCCACGACCGAGACACGACCGCCGAGTCCGACAACTCGGCGCGCGAGGCCGACCGGCTCGGCACCGGCTCGGTGGGCTCCGGTGATCCCGGGCCTGGACTGCCGGTGTTACTCACGGTTATTGCCGGGGTCCGTCTTGGCCCGGCGCCCCGATGTGTGGGGGGACTGATGGCGGTGGCCGACTTCGTCATCGCGGTAGGCCAGCGCCACCTCGATCGGATCGAGGCGGTCCAGATCAGCGCGGTCGGGCTGGCCGCGGAACCGGTGCCACAGCCGTCGGCCCGCCAGCAAGACCAGAACTGCGCCTGCGGACAGCGTGATGAAGAAGAGCAGCTGGCCGTAGGCGTTGGAGTGCACCGACAGCCGAACCGGCTCACCCAGGGGGAGCCCTTCGGTGGTCCGCAGCGAAACGTCCACGGCCACCCGCTGGGTGAAATGCACCTCTATTGGAACCTTCAGCGGGAGGAAGCCCGGCGGCAGCACGATTTCGCCCAGGTCGGTGACAATCATGCCCGGGGGCGCTTCGATGTCTAGCTGCACCCGGATCGGCACGGGCAGGTCATTGCGAAGGGCCAGCGGCAGAGGACTGCGTTCGCTCGCCAACGTGTATGAGCCTCCCGGGTTCACGATGGAGACGGCCTTGAACAGATCCTCCACCGTGCGGCCCACGGTCGTGAGCCGTTGCTGGGCCAACCCGTTGCGGGCGTCGGGCGGCACCGAAAGACTCAGCGCGCGAAGCAGATCCTCTCGCAACGGGGCCGTGTACTGGCTGCCGGTTTGCCCGGTGCGATCATCGGTGACCAGCGCCGCGGTCAGGCCCTCGAGTCTGCCTGTGACCGTCGCGATGCCCGACACCACCCCGTCGTCGAAACGTCCCCCCGGGTTGCCTAGCGGTCCCGACGGCAGCGGAGCGGACTCGGACACCGCGTTGGCCCCTTCGATCAGCGCGGTCAACGGGCGTGGCTTCGCTAGTCCTGCCCGGATGCTGGTAGCCACCGCGGTCAGGATTGCCTGCGCATCATGGGCGGCAAGGTTCCACAGCAGGGGAGGCATCAGGATCTGGGTTCTTGGCACGGTCTCGGGGTGCAGTCCTCGCCACAGGAGCGAGGCGAGCGCGTCCTGGCGCCGCGCCACCGCGGTGTCCTGTTTGAGCGCGATGTGCAAAGACGGCTCGAGGTAGGAAGGCGACACTGGAGTCCTGCCCAGACCGGCAAGGGCCGCCCCCACCGCCGGGTCGAAAGGTGCTGCCACGACGGTGGGGGTGTAGCGGACCGGGGCAGTTTCGGCATTTTCGGCTGCACCGCCTTCGGAGACCTCCCCCGCGGTTAGCTGAGCGGCACCGATTGCCACCATCGGCCCCTGCTCGGACAGCAACTGCACGGCCCGCCCGGTCAGCGGCCCATCGCCGATGAGGCTCACGCCGGGTGTGGAGGTGATTTCCAGGATCTGGTCGACGATGTTGGCGGCCCCTTTGGTGGCGATCGCCGATAGGCCTGGGTTGCCGACGCGCTGAAGTGCGTCGAGGTCGGCCTGGGCATAGGTGGTCGGTACCACACACATGCGTTGGGCCAGTGCCCTGACTCTGTTGAGCCAGTCGACGGCAGCCTGCTGGCCGTTACCCGGATGCGTCGGGGTGCCCGGGCCTGCGTCGGGGGCGTCGTTGACGACGTAGCCGCCTGTCATTGCGTTGACCGTGACAAGCAGATCTGGGTCGATGGCCAGACACAACGCGGGGGTGATCTCTCCGTCGGGATTGACCCCAGGGCTGGTCGCGAATTCAACTGCCGCCAGAAGGGTTTCGAGTCGTCCGCCGGTGGCCAGCGAAATAGCAAGGTCGTCATCGATCAGCCGAACTGGAGCCGTGCCGCCCGGTGCTCCGGCGGCCAATCTAGGCCGGTCGGCCAATGGCCAGAACATCGTCAACCCGACCGGGCGGGTGGTGTCGGGCGGCACAGCTGAGTTCAGCACGTCGCTTTCATCGGCCGGAGATGCGTCATCCGGTGGTACCCCCAGTATTGGCAGCAGGAAGCGCGCGTCGTCGAGCCGGGCAGGTGCGCCGTAGTCGGGGGTGCCGTTGACATTGACCATAAGGGGGTAGACGCCGGGATTCTCGATGTTCAGCGAGGGACGGTCAGCCGAGCGCAACGGATATGCCAGTCGGAACGGAACATCCTGTCCGCGAACTAATTCGGGTGCGACGGTGATGAAGTCGGCGACCGGTTGGTACTGGACGACATCGCCGGCGAGGTCGGTGCGCAGCGTGCTCGAGGCCGCGACAGCCGGGGCGTGTTCGAGGCGCACCACCACATCACGGACCGCACGGTCGCCGACGTTGCGGATCCTGCCGGTCACCGTAACCAGCGGCTCGCTGGTAGTGGTGACGATCTCAGGGGTGACGCTGTCGAGCAGCACATGTAGAAACGGGGCGGTTCCCGGCTGAGCGGCCGACACTCCGGAGCCGGCGAGGGGCAGCAGGGCCAACAGGAGCGTGACGGCCGCGCCGAGTAGCCGTGCTGGCAGCCGGCTCACGGCTCCGATCCGCAGCCGTTCGTCCGCCGGCCAGGCTGTGGTTGAGCGGTGGGGTCAAGTCTGTGGTTGCGGGTACGCGAGTGCGTTTGTCCCCGCCGCCGCGGGGTCGTTTGGGGGAGCGGGGGCAGCGCCCCGGGCCCGTTGGACTGCAGCATGTCGATCAATTCGTCGGCGACCCCGGCAAGGCGCCGCTCATCGGCGTAGGCAAGTCGTGACGGTAGTTCGGCCAGCGGTACCCAGGCCACCTCGGTGACCTCGAGATCCTCGTCGGAGAGCTCGCCGCCGAGGAACCGCAGCAAGTAATGGTGCACAGTCTTGTGCACGCGCCTGCTTTCGGTGACGAACCAATAGTCGATGCTGCCCAGGGCTGCCAGCACACTGCCCTGGATGCCGGTCTCCTCGGCGACTTCGCGGATCGCGGTTTGTTCGGCGGTCTCACCCTTTTCGATGTGGCCTTTGGGCAGCGACCACAACATCCGTCCGCGCCGGTCGACGCGACCGATCAATGCCGCGAACTGGCTGTCCCTGGGACCCTCGATACCATCGATGACCAGGCCTCCCGCGGACGTCTCGTGCACGGTTCGAAGCCGGGAAGGCGGCCGTTGGGGCCGCGCCTTCTGCGACCTGGGCGCTGCGGGCGAGCGGTCACCACCGGAGCTGGACGGAGTCTGTTGGCGGTGCCCCCCTGACTGGTCGGCTCCCGCCTCGGGGGGGCCCACCGCCCGTCGACCGCGGCGCCGACCGCGGCGCCGTCGGGGTTTGGGCTGCTCGCCGTCCGACACCCAGCCGATAGTAGTTGGCCTCAACGGCAGCCCTGGACGCACTCGCCGGACGGTGACACGGCTGTGACCAGTAGGCTCATCGGACGTGTCAGACCCTTCATCCGCCGAAGACGCAGCCGTACTCCTGGCCGCTGCGCAGGTGTCGTTGAACCGGCACAGCGATGTACTGAGCGCCCTGGGCCGGCTGTTCGCGGACAACGGGCACCAGCTCTACCTTGTGGGCGGTAGCGTCCGCGACGCGATTCTGGACCGGCTGGGCTCCGACCTCGACTTCACCACCGATGCCCGTCCCGAGCAGATGCAGCGGTTCCTGCGCGGCTGGGCGGATGCGATGTGGGACACCGGTATCGAGTTCGGTACGATCGGCGTCGGCAAGGGCGCAGACCGGTTAGAGCTGACCACCTTCCGCGCTGACAGCTATGACCGGCTGTCCCGCAACCCTAGCGTCTGCTTCGGCGACAACCTGGCCGGTGACCTGACGCGCCGAGATTTCACCGTCAACGCCATGGCTGTGCAGGTCGGCCCGGCGGGGCCGGTGGAGTTCCTCGATCCGCTAGGCGGGTTGGCCGCCTTGCGCGCCGGCCTGCTTGATACGCCGGAGGCGCCCGAGGTGTCGTTCGGCGACGATCCCCTGCGAATGCTGCGTGCAGCCAGGTTTGTGTCCCAGCTCGGCTTCACTGTGGCGCCGCGCGTCCGCCGCGCCCTTGAGGAGATGGCGCCGCAGTTGGGGCGGATCACTGCCGAACGGGTGGCGGCCGAACTGGACAAGCTGGTGTTAGGCACACACCCCGTTGCCGGGATCGACCTCATGGTGCATACCGGCCTGGGTGAGGTGGTGCTGCCAGAGGTGGGGGATATGCGGATGGCGATCGACGAACACCACCAGCACAAGGATGTCTACCAGCATTCGCTGACGGTGCTTCGGCAGGCTATCGAACTCGAGGAACGCTCGAGCGCCCCGGACCTGGTGCTGCGCTGGGCGGCTCTGCTGCACGACATCGGGAAGCCCGCGACGCGCAGGTACGAGCCCGATGGCGGGGTGAGCTTTCACCACCACGAGGTGGTCGGCGCGAAGATGACGCGCAGTCGGATGCGGGCACTGAAGTACTCCAAACAGATGGTCGACGACGTCTCCCAGCTGGTCTATCTGCATCTGCGATTCCACGGGTACGGAGACGGACGGTGGACCGACTCCGCAGTGCGACGCTATGTCACCGATGCCGGCCCGCTCGTGAACCGCCTGCACAAGTTGGTCCGTGCGGACTGCACAACACGTAACAAGCGCCGCGCGGCGCGGCTCCAGGCCAACTATGACGACTTGGAGCAGCGAATAGCGGCCCTGGCGGCCAAGGAGGATCTCGCCCGTGTCCGCCCGGACCTCGACGGCAACGAAATCATGCGCATCCTGGATATCCCGGCGGGCCCACAGGTCGGCCGAGCCTGGAGCCACCTCAAGGAGCTCAGGCTGGACCGTGGCCCGCTGAGCCACGAGGAGGCTGTGGAGGAGTTGCTGAAGTGGTGGAACGAAAGCGGTCCGTCGCACGTCTGATCAGGTATGGAGTACTGCCTGAGTGAACCCGACGGGTCGGCCACCATGTGGACCGTCGCTGCGGACACCGATCTGGACGGTGATGGCCGGCTGGAGTCCGTTGGACTCGACATCGACCACGACGGTCTGATCGACGATGTGCTCGCCGATCTCGATGTTGACGGGGTGGCCGATCACGCGGTACTCGATGCCGATGGGGATGGCCGGCCGGAGGCCTACTTCACCGACAACGGAACGGGTACCTGGGCGGGCAGCGTGGACCGGGGCGGTGGTGTGCGCTGGTTCGGGCTCGATGGGGTCGAGCAGCCGGGCATAGGGCCCGCGGTCGCCGTCGACCTCGATGGAGACGGCGAGGCCGCCGAGCGGTTGGTGGATTCCGACGGCGACGGGGTCGCCGACCGGGCCTTCGGCATCGGGGTGGCATGGGTGGACACAGACGGCAAAGGGCGTCGGGATGTGCGGCTCGGCGACGGCGACGGCAGGGCCCACAGCGCAGGGCCCTTTTAGCGCGTTCGCGCCGTGAGTGCACGGCCTCGCATCGCACCGAGCCCGAAATCGCCGCGCTTCCCGCATACATGTGCGCGCCTAGGGCAACCGGAAACTCAGTCGCGGCCCGATCCTGGCGGCCCTGCGAAGGCTTGCGCGATATTCAGCCAGTGCTCGGCGTCGGGACCGACCGCGACCACCGCCAATCCCGAGCGTGGACGGCGTTGTGTGACAAGCATGCAGAAGTCTTCGGCTGTTCCACTGACCTGCTGGGCGGCGTCCTGAGGTCCCCACGTCCATACGGACCCGTCGGGTGCGGAAAGTTTCACGTGGAACGGTTCCGACGGCGGGGCCAGCCCGTTTACCGAGTAGGCAAAGTCGCGGGTACGCACCCCTAGATGGGCGATCGAGCGCAGTCGCATGGACGGGGCCCGCGTGACCCCGAGCGAATCGGCGACGTCCAAGCCGTGTGCCCACGTCTCCATCAGGCGCGCAGTGGCCATCGATGCTGCGCTCATCGGTGGCCCGAACCACGCCAACTTGCGGTGCTCGGCCACCTTCAGCAGCTCGTCGTGTAGCGCCGCCCGCGCCGCTCGCCAGGCGGCCAGCAGCTGCGCGGGAGCCAGTGCGGCGAATTCCTCGGCTCCGACGTCAACGAACCCGGTTGGGTTCTGCGCGGCCTGGTCGAGAATCTCGGCGAAACCGGGTTCATCGGTGACCGCGGCCAGCGCGACCAGATCGGTCCAGAAAAAATGCGCGATCTGATGGGCGATCGTCCAGCCGGAGGCGGGGGTGTCGGTCGCCCAGAGCTCGGGCGCCAGATCGCTTACCAGCGCGTCCAGGTCGTCGCTTTCGGCGCGCAGATCGGCGATCATCGGGGCTGCTCCGGCCATGCCGGTCACCCTAGCGTGGCGGGTGCGGGTGGGAACCTTCTACTCTTCGCGCAAGCGCTCATCGGTACCGTTTGCTCTTCGCGCGGGCGCTCATCGGCGGCCCACTGTCGCGTGGACTGCCAACCCCAGCAGGTAGATGCCGGCGCCCGCGGCTGCTAGCGCTGGGGCGTGACCGTCCTTCGGAACGACCAGGGCGGCTCCCGCGATCGCGCCGATGAATGCCATCCAGAACAAAGAATCCTGAACTGTGAAGACGTGCCCGCGTAGCGCATCGTCGACGTCGACCTGCATCGCGGTGTCGGCGCACAGCTTCACTACCTGGCCGGCCGCGCCCAACAGGAATCCGCAGACCACCATCACAGGCAGCAGCAAGCTTGCGCCGAAGAGTTGTACGACGGCTGCGAATGCCAGTGCGCCGTTAGGCGCCATGTAGCGGCCCCACTTCTTGACCGCCGCAGGTGTCACCACGGTGGCGAGGAAGGAGCCGGTGCCGGTGGCGGCGACAAACAGCACCGCGGTGCCCAGACCGGCGACCGCCGCGATATCACTGTGGCGCACGATCACCAGCACCAGCAGCGTGTTGATGCCGAACACCATGCGATGCGCGGCCAACCCGGCAAGGGTGGCCGCAACGGTGGGCACGGCGAACACCGTGTTTGCGCCGTGCAGCCAACCGGTGGCCACGGCGTAGACGACGGATCCGTGGACCGCGCCCGCGCTGGGATCGGGGCCGAGCATGCCCGGCGGGAAGCGCATCGATAGCCACAGTGCCAGCGTTACCGGCGCCACGACGATGAAAATGATTGCAGCAGCACCGGAGTCGTCCGCCCCGAACAGCCAACGTGGCAGCAGCATGAAGTTAGCGCCGAAAAACGCGGACGCAGCACCGACGGCCGTTGCGACCGAGTTCATCGCCACCACCTGCTCCCGCGGCACCACATGCGGCAGCGCCGCAGACAGCCCCGAGGAGACAAACCGGGTAAAGCCGTTGACGATCAACGCGCCTAACAGGATTGGCAGATCAGCCACCCCGGCTGCCAGGAGGGCGCCGACACCGACCACCAGAGCAAGCCGCCCGCTATTGGCGCCGATCAGCACCAGTCGCCGGTCCCAGCGGTCCAGTAATGCACCCGCGAACGGACCCAGCAGCGAATACGGCAGGAAAAGCACTGCAAATGCACCGGCGATCGCCCATGGATCGGCGGCGCGTTCTGGGTTGAAAAGGATCGCACCAGCCAGACCGGCCTGGAAAAGGCCATCGCCGAACTGGCTGACCGCGCGCACTTCCAGGAGCCGCCAGAAGTCAGGTAACGCTCGCACCGAGTGCCAGAGGGCCACGGGTGCGTGGGCGTCGGCCACGGGTTCACGTCCTGTTGGAGAGTTGGGGCGCCAGATTCTGCACTCTTCGCGCAAGCGCACATCGACGGGCACACGCGCCCGACCCACAGTACAAATTTCCGGCGCCTGCTGCGCTTGTTCGCCGCCATCGAGCAATGGTGATGACATGATGGTCGAGTGGCCCAGCCAGATGATCCCGATGACTTCAGAGAGGGAGTCGCACCCGCGGCGCACGGGGTGCGTGCAGGAACACTTTTGCTGGCAAATACTGACCTGATGGAACCGACGTTCAGGCGCAGCGTCATCTACGTCGTCGAACACAATGACGGGGGAACATTGGGCGTTGTGCTGAATCGGGCGAGTGAGACCGCGGTCTACAACGTGCTGCCGCCTTGGGCCAAGCTGGCGACCAAGCCGAAGACAATGTTCATTGGCGGTCCGGTTAAGCGGGATTCCGCCCTGTGCTTGGCGACGCTGCGTATCGGGGTGGATCCCGACGGCGCGCCTGGTCTGCGGCACGTGCAGGGCCGCATCGCGATGGTTGACCTCGACGCCGACGCCGACGTGGTCGCGCCGATGGTTGAAGGGGTGCGGATTTTCGCCGGCTATTCCGGCTGGACGATCGGCCAGCTCGAAGGTGAAATCGAGCGCGACGATTGGATCGTGCTGTCGGCGATGCCCGCTGACGTGCTGGTTGAACCCCGCGTCGACCTTTGGTCCAGGGTCCTGCGGCGCCAGCCGATGCCGCTGTCGCTGCTAGCCACTCATCCGATCGACGTCAGTCGCAACTGATCCGCAGGACAGCGTGCAGGTTGCGCATGCCTGACCGCAACCCGCAGGTGCCCCGGCGGCCGATCGGTTGCGCTGTTCCTCCCGGAGAACTGCCTTGGCGCTCTGCCAGCACCCCGCGGCTACCGTGCTGACGGCGCCCGCGATAGACACGATGAGCACCACTGCCGACATCGGCGGGCTTGCCGATAGCGCTGCCAATCCGCCAGCCCCCAGGATGACGGCAGCTGCCAGCTGGATCGGCGCCACTCCACGCAACACCTGGCGCACGTAGTCGTCCGACGGCCGACGCACCAGAGACCACAGGCCCTGTGCGATGGTGGCGACGGCCGCACACAGACACAACACCGCGGCGACCTGCATACGTCACAGAATACGCGGCGTAGATCGCCTCGGTACCGGGCTCCTGGCCCTGAGCTGGGAAGGGTGCCCTAGCCCATTAGTCGCAGCGGCTCAGCCAGTTAGTCCCAGCGGTTCAGTTGGCGAGACGGCAGCGGGAGCGACGAGTGCTGCCGGTGGTGTTGCGGCAGCCGGGATGCTAGCCGGGGTTGTTGCGGCAGCCGGGATGCTAGCCGGTGGTGTTGCGGCAGTCGGGACGCTAGCCGGTGGTGTTGCGGCAGTCGGGACGCTAGCCGGTGGTGTTGCTGCAGTCGGGACGCTAGCCGGTGGTGTTGCTGCAGTCGGGACGCTAGCCGGTGGTGTTGCGGCAGTCGGGATGCTAGCCGGTGGTGTTGCGGCAGTCGGGATGCTAGCCGGTGGTGCTGCTGCGGCCGGGACGCTAGCCGGGGTTGTTGCTGCAGCCGGGAGACTGGCGGGGGTTGCGGTGGGTGTCGGGGCCGCGGGCGCTGCCTCGGGCGCGCTGACTCTGAAGCCGTTCACGATCGCTTCAGTAGCGCCGGCCGCGGGCACGACCTGGTCGACGCTCGTGGTCACAGCCAGAGACACGAGGTACTTCTCGGGGCCCGAGGCGGCGATCACTTGGCGCCGCGACGTGTTCAGCGTCAGGGCGTTTTCGCGATAGGTTCCTTCGATCAACGACGACGGCATGCCGCCGTAACTGGCGAGCGAGGCTTTAGTGGACCGCCAAGCGGGCAGCTGTTGACTCTCGACGAACCCGTGGCTGATGGCCTCGTTTGGATCGAATTCACCAATCAACTTATAGATAACAACCTGGGCGTTCGACGAGTGGAGCCCGTTGCCACCGACCCGGTCGGCGATCACTACGAAAGCATCGGGAACGTTGGGGTCGGGGATGTGTGCCCAGCCCGGCGGCATCGGTAGCACGATCTTGAGTGCTCGGAAGTCCCGGTTGCTCTGGGGTTCAAGCGTGACACCGGCTTCGGCGAAGTATTCGGCGATCGTCCCAGAAGTTGCCGGGGTGATGGTGACCGGTGGTGGCGCGGACACGGCTGGCTGCTGGGCAGCGGTGACCCCCTGCTGCGGGGCGGCGGCCGGTGCGACTGCCACGGTCTGGGGGAGTGCGGTGGTGGGTGCGACTGCCGCGGTCTGGGGGAGTGCGGTGGTGGGTGCGACTGCCGCGGTCTGGGGAAGTGCGGTGGTGGGTGCGACGGCGGCGGTCTGGGGGACTGCTGCGTTGGGTGCCGCTGGCACGGCGTGTGTGACAGGGCCGGGCAGCGGCGGCTGTGGAGTTGCCGGCTGGGCAGCGGCTGTCAAGCCCGCAAAGCAGACCACGCTTGCGGCGCCGACCGCGGTGCCACCTGCCAGAATCCGCCAGTGGCGGGCGATTTCACTCATCGACTGCAGCCCTCCGAGTCCCTTTCCCCACACGTCCGGGAGTGTTTAGTCCCGCGCCAGGCGACGAATGTATCCACGGTCACACCGCGGGTGCTAGCACTGGGCACGACCTGGAACCAACCCCTGACGCATCCGCAACGGAACCGAGACCAACCGAGGTGCGGAAATCGGGGATCGGGGTGCTTATACGCTGTTCGGGTGACCGAAACGCCGACTGCGCAGCGTACCTCCGCCGCCGACACCCCGCGGCATCGCTACACCGCGGACTTGGCGAGCGAGATCGAGCGGACGTGGCAGCAGCGTTGGGCGCGGTGGGGGACGTTCGACGTGGCCAACCCGGTCGGTTCGCTGGCTCCCGCCGACGGCACCCCGGTGCCCGCCGACAAGATGTTCGTCCAGGATATGTTCCCCTATCCGTCTGGCGAAGGCCTGCACGTCGGCCACCCACTGGGGTACATCGCGACAGACGTGTACGCCCGGTACTACCGGATGATGGGGCGTAATGTGCTACATGCCTTAGGTTTTGATGCCTTCGGCTTGCCTGCCGAGCAGTACGCTATCCAGACCGGCACCCATCCACGCACCCGCACCGAGGCCAATGTCGTCAACTTCCGTCGCCAGCTTGGGAGGCTGGGTCTTGGCCATGATTCGCGACGCAGCTTCTCTACGACCGACGTTGACTACTACAAGTGGACCCAGTGGATATTCCTGCAGATCCTCAACGCGTGGTTCGATTCGGCCGCGGGTAGGGCCCGCCCGATCGCCGAATTGATAGCCGAGTTCGAAGCGGGTACCAGACCGGTCGGCGACGGACGCAGCTGGTCGGAGCTTAGCGGTGACGAACGCGCCGATATCGTGGACGCGCACCGGCTGGTGTATCTCGCCGATTCAGTGGTGAACTGGTGCCCGGGCCTGGGCACCGTGCTAGCCAACGAGGAAGTCACCGCTGAGGGTCGCAGCGAGCGTGGAAACTTTCCGGTTTTTCGAAAACGGTTGCGGCAGTGGATGATGCGGATAACCGCTTACTCTGACCGGCTGTTGGAGGATCTCGATTCATTGGACTGGCCGGAAAAGGTCAAGACAATGCAGCGAAATTGGATCGGCCGCTCAACCGGTGCGACAGTGCTATTCGCAGTCGAATCGGTACCCGGTGCAGGCGACATTGAGGTTTTCACCACCCGGCCGGACACGCTTTTTGGGGCTACCTACCTGGTGCTGGCTCCCGAACACGAGCTGGTAGATCAACTCATCGCTCAGAGTTGGCCCACCGGCGTTGACTCGCGGTGGACGTTCGGGGCAGCCGCGCCGGCCGATGCGGTGGGCGCCTACCGGGCGGCGATTGCGGCCAAGTCCGATATGGAGCGCCACGAGAACCGCTCCAAGACGGGTGTGTTCCTGGGCGCGTATGCGACGAATCCAGCTGATGGACAGCAAATTCCGGTGTTCATCGCCGACTATGTGCTGGCTGGTTACGGTACGGGCGCCATCATGGCAGTGCCGGGCGGTGACCAGCGGGACTGGGATTTCGCTACCGAGTTAGGTCTGCCAATTGTGGAAGTGGTGCGGCGAGAGGACGATAAGTCTGCCGGTGGTGCTGTTTTGCAGGAGGCTTACGCAGGCGACGGCGTGCTGGTGAACTCAGGGTTCCTCGACGGAATGGACGTGGCCGCGGCCAAGAAGGCGATGTCCGAACGGCTGACCGAGGATGGGCGGGGACGTGAGCGCGTCGAGTACAAACTTCGGGACTGGCTCTTCGCCAGGCAGCGCTACTGGGGTGAACCGTTTCCGATTGTCTACGACAGCGCTGGCCGCAGTCACGGCCTGCCGGAGTCGTTGCTGCCTGTCGAACTGCCTGACGTTCCCGACTATTCGCCGGCGCTGTTCGATCCCGAGGATGCAGACAGCGAGCCGGCGCCGCCGCTGGCGAATGTCGCCGACTGGACCAACGTCGAGCTGGACCTGGGCGATGGGCTCAAGCCCTACACCCGGGACACGAACGTCATGCCGCAGTGGGCGGGCAGCTCTTGGTACGAGCTGCGCTACATCGACCCGCATAACGAAGAGGAGTTGTGCGCCAAGGAAAACGAGGCGTATTGGATGGGGCCGCGGCCGGCCGAGCACGGGCCCGACGATCCCGGCGGCGTCGACCTCTACGTGGGGGGCGTCGAACACGCGGTCCTACATCTGCTCTACTCCCGGTTCTGGCACAAGGTGCTCTACGACCTGGGGCACGTCAGCTCGCGCGAACCGTACCGACGACTGGTGAACCAGGGCTACATCCAGGCCTTCGCCTACACCGACGCCCGCGGGGCCTACGTCCCAGCCGCCGAGGTTATTGAGCGCGATGGGGGGTTCTACTGGACGGGCCCCGACGGGGAGATACCGGTGTCCCAGGAGTTCGGCAAGATCGGCAAGAGCCTGAAGAACTCGGTGTCGCCCGACGAGATTTGTGAGAGCTACGGCGCCGACACCCTGCGCGTGTACGAGATGTCGATGGGACCGTTGGAGGCGTCGCGTCCGTGGGCGACCAAAGATGTTGTCGGCGCCTACCGGTTCCTGCAGCGGGTGTGGCGTTTAGTCGTGGACGAAGAATCCGGATCGTCGCGGGTCACCGACAGCGACACTCTCGACGAGGAGACGCTTCGGTTGCTGCACCGCACTATCGCGGGTGCGGGTGAGGACTACGCCGCCCTTCGCAACAACACCGCTGGGGCCAAGCTCATTGAGTACACCAACCATCTGACAAAGCGCGGTGTGAAGGCCCGCGCGGCGCTGGAGCCGCTGGTGCTGATGGTCGCACCTTTGGCGCCGCATCTGGCCGAGGAGCTGTGGATGCGATTGGGCCACGACGACTCCTTGGCCCGGGGCCCCTTTCCGGTGGCCGACAAGCGCTATCTGGTTGAGAACACCGTGGAGTACCCGGTGCAGGTCAACGGTAGGGTTCGCGGACGCGTCACGGTCGCAGCGGATGCCGACGGAGATACGGTCGAAGCCGCCGCGCTAGGGGAGGAGAAAGTCGTCAGCTTCCTGGACGGGAGGACCCCCAAAAAGGTGATCGTCGTCCCCGGCCGCCTCGTCAACGTGGTTGTGTAGCTCGCTAGCCGGGGTAGGGCTCCTCGATTACTGTCCGCGAGCGAGTAGCCCCGGTGAGACTCGCGAAATCAGCGGGGGCGGACGATAACCTCGTGAATGTGGGCATCGCGCGGCGCGTTCACGGCGTCGGCGGCGACCCGCGCGACGGTCTGCGCGCTCAAGAACTGTGCGGGGTCGTAGCCGCTGCCCTCGTAGGCGATGAGGTCCTCCTGCATTGCGGTCGCGATCCGTCCCGGATGCACCGATGTCACCCGAAGGGTCGGCTCGTCGCAGCGCAGCGAGTCGGCGAATGACCGCAATCCGAACTTGCTCGCCGAGTACGACGCCAGCCCGGGCGAGGCGTTGATCCCGGAACCTGAGTTGATAAACACCACGTGACCAGCGGCGCTACGGAGCGCGGGTAGTAGCTCCAGGGTGAGGGCAACCGCGCCAATCAGATTGACGGCTATGGTCGCGCGCCACTCGTCGACCGACGATTCCGAAACCCGGCCGGGGTAGGCCACGCCCGCGTTATGAATCAGCACGTCGAGTTCGACGAGGGGTTCGACGACGACGGCCATCGAGTCTGGATCGGCGAGGTCCAGTGGCCAAGTGCTGGCACCGAAGCGTTCGGCGACGGCGTCGAGCCGCGCCGAAGGGCGCCCGGCCAGCAGCAGGGTATGCGTCGGAGCCAGGGCATCGGCTAGGGCGGAACCGAGGCCGCCGGCTGCCCCGGTGATCATCGCGGTCGGCACACCGGAACCCTACCGATGCTGCGAGCAGGCCGGAGAAGTCGCATCATGGAGGTGATGCCTCACGACCCCAGCTTCGCGCCGACACAACTGGCGGCGCGCGCTGCGTACCTGCTGCGCGGCAATGACCTCGGCGTGATGACCACGGCCGCGCCGTTGTTGTACCCGCACATGTGGAGCTGGGATGCGGCCTTCGTGTCGATCGGGCTGGCTCCGCTGTCGGTGGAGCGGGCCGTCGTCGAGCTCGACACCCTGTTGTCGGCACAGTGGCGCAACGGCATGATCCCGCACATCGTTTTCGCTAACGGTGCCGACGGATACTTCCCCGGGCCGGCGCGGTGGGGGTGTTCGGCGCTTTCGGCCGACGCACCCTTTTCCCGCCAAACATCGGGGATCATGCAGCCGCCCGTGCACGCCATCGCGGTACAGCGCATCCTCGACCACGCCCGTACCCGGGGGCGTTCGACCCGCGCGGTTGCCGAGTCGTTCCTCGACCGGCGTTGGGCCGCCCTGGTGCAGTGGCATCGTTGGCTGGCCGAGTGCCGGGACCAAAATGGGAGCGGCCGGGTGACCATCTACCACGGCTGGGAGTCGGGGATGGACAACTCCCCGCGGTGGGACAGCGCGTACGCCAATGTAATCCCTGGCGAGGTGCCGGAGTATCAGCGCGAGGACACCAAGATCAACACCGATGCGAGCCAGCGCCCAAGTGACCTGGAGTACGACCGCTATCTGTGGCTGCTCGAGGAGATGAAGGCGGCCCGCTACGACGACCAGTTGTTGCCCAAGGCGGTGAGCTTCGCTGTGGAGGATGCGTTCGTCTCAGCGATTTTCTCGGTGGCCTGCCAGGTGCTGGCCGAGATCGGTGAAGACCACAAGCGACCGCACGCCGATGTGAAGGATCTGTACGCGTGGTCCGAGCGGTTCCGGGCAGGCGTCGTCACCGCGACCGACGAACGAACTGGGGCGGCAAAGGATTTCGATGTTCGTGCTGACAGGTGGATCGCGACCGAGACGGTAGCGCAGTTTGCGCCGCTGTTGTGTGGTGGCCTGCCGCACGACAGGGAGCGGGCGCTGCTGCGGCTGCTGGAGGGTCCGCGGTTCTGCGGTCATCCCGACCTTGCCTACGCACTTCTCCCTTCGACGTCGCCGGTCTCGCGGGACTTCCGCCCTCGGGAGTATTGGCGTGGGCCGGTATGGCCTGTGATGACCTGGCTGTTCTCGTGGTGTTTCGCCAGGCGGGGCTGGGCCGAGCGCTCTGCGATCCTCTGTCGGGAAGGCCTGCGCCAGGCCAGTGACGGAACCTTCGCGGAATACTACGAACCGTTCACCGGGGAACCGCTGGGAAGCATGCAGCAGTCGTGGACCGCGGCTGCGGTGCTCGACTGGCTGGGGTGACCGCTACTCGGTGATGCGTTCAAGCGGGGCGAGGCCCTTGGCCAGCGCGTCGAGTTCGTCCACGCTGAGATTGCGGAGCAGTGCCGCGAGGTGAGCCTGCCTGGAGGCCAACGCTTCCTGGTGCTGCGCATGTCCCTCGGGGGTGATGTTCACCAGGACTGCTCGCAGATCGGACGGATCGCGGGAGCGTTTGACCAGCCCCAGCTTTTCGAGCCGCCGGATCGCGACCGTCGTGGTGGGTGTGCGGACCCGCTCGCGAGCGGCCAGGTCGGTCATCCGAATCGGCCCCTCATCGAGCAGGGTTAGCAGAATGGACAGCTGGGCCAGCGTGAGGTCGCCCGAGGTAGAGGTCCGGCCGGTGTGGCGCAGTACGGACAACACTTTGGAAAGCACGCGATGCAGTTCGCCCGCCAGCTCTCGGACCCGCGGCTCCGTGTCCACCATAATTCGACAGTCTAACCTGTTTTATCCAGCCAAGCTGAGCACCGGACAGGGATGGTGGGACAGGCCAGGTCGCGAGTTAAACCGACTGGCTCGGCTCACACGGAGCGCAACGCGGGCAAGACGCCGCGGCGCAGCAACTCCGAGAGCAGGATCCCCGCCATTATCTCCGAGCGCTTTATGCATGCGGCCCGCGCCGGCTCCGGTTCACCAGCTTGGATCGCTGCCAGCTCGGCTTCGTAGGACGGCAGCAGCGCGTCATGGTGTTCGAGGTACTTGGCCCAGAAGGCGGGTGGGACCAAGGTTTGCGACGAGGCGATCGCGGCCTCCAGCCGCGGTCCGGCGTACTTGGTGTTGATGACGGAGCGGAAGTGCCGGGCGTGTTCGTCGAACAGCCGGGAGTCTTTGCCGTTGCGCATCAGCGCCAGCACGTTGTCTAGCTCGGCGACGATCAACGGGTCGGCCGCGCCGGCCGCCCGCGCTGAGGCGATTGCGCTCAGCACCCCGTACAGCTCATGGTGTTCGCGAACCGCGGCTTCGTCGAACCGTTCTACGTAGGCGCCCCGGTGATATTGAGTCGACAGAATTCCGTCGTGTTCGAGCTGAACCACGGCCTCTTGAACCGGTACGCGACTCAGTCCGAGTTCCTGCGCGATCTCGTTGCGGTCCAGCCGATCTCCTGACCGAAGTTTTCCGGTCAGGACCATATTGACCACGTGTGAGACGACGAGGTCTTTCTCTTTGATCCCATACTTCTTCGGCATGGCGGCGCCAGTCTCTCACGCTGCCTGCGCCTTGGGAGCTGTTCGGTAGGTTCAGCCGCCTAGAATCCTCCGCAACAGATCAATCAACACCCGGGGCTGATCACTCTGCACCGAGTGCCCGGAGTTCTCGACGGTGTGCACCCGCTGGAATCCGGGGGCGAGACGCGCGAACTCGTCTGCGTCCTCGGCGTTGACGAAGAAGGAGTTGGCACCACGGATCAGTGTGGTGGGGGTGGTGAGCCGGGGCACGTCGTACCACAGGTCCGCGAACCCCTCGCCCTTGCGGATGGAGTCGTATCGCCACGTCCAAGCGCCGCCTTCGAGACGCTTCGCGTTGTGAAAAATGCCACGCCGCAACGATTCTCGATCCCGGTGAGGTGCGGCGGCCGCTGTCACATTGAGCATCGCTTCGAACGTCGGGAAGGTTCGTTCACCTTGCGCCAGGGCGACCGTGCCCTTCTGCCCCTCGGTCATCTCAGCGTGCCGTTGCGGCGCTGTGGGGGTGACGTCGATGAGCACGAGCCGGCGCACCAGGGCGGGCGCGCTTACCGCCAACCGAAGCGCGGTCAGTCCGCCCAACGACATCCCGACGACTAGTTCCGCGTCGCGGGCGAGTTGTCGGATCACCGGTTCGATGGCGATGGCGTTGAGCTTGGGTCCGTAGTCGCCGTCCTCGCGCCACGCCGAGCGCCCGTGGCCAGGCAGGTCCACCGCCAAGGCCGGAACTCCGAGCCCG
>DAOUYK010000029.1 GCA_030666145.1 Mycolicibacterium sp.
CGCCGGCGTCGAAGGGCAGCGCGTCGGGCCCGGCGACCTCCATGAGTAATTCAGTGGCCAGCTGTTGCAACTGGCTCCCGCGTAACTTCAGTACCGACGATGCGGGGTTCGGTTTGCCGCCCTTGGAGCCTGATGCGACCCTCATCTGTGTCAGTTCCAGTGCGACAATGTCGTTTTCGGCTTCGGCCAGCCGCGCTGCAAACAGTGGGTCATCGAGCAGGCTGCCTGCCTTGGCGTGCTCCTTGACCTCGGCGAAGCGGAGCTTGGTTCGGCCGATTTGGGCAATTCCGTTGCGTTCGTTGCCGAGTAGGAATTTCGCGTACGTCCAGCCCTGGTTCTCCTCGCCTACAAGCTGGTCAATAGGTACCCGGACGTCCTCGAAGAAGACCTCGTTCACCTCGTAGCTGCCGTCGACCAGTTTGATCGGCCGCAGCGTGATACCGGGGGTGTTCATGTCGATGAGCAGGAAGGAGATTCCGGCCTGTTTCTTAGGGGCGTTAGGGTCGGTGCGGACCAGGCAGAAGATCCAGTCAGCGAACTGGCCCAGCGTCGTCCAGGTCTTCTGGCCGTTGACCACGTAGGTGTCTCCGTCGCGCAGCGCTGTCATCCGCAGCGAGGCGAGGTCCGAGCCGGCTTCGGGTTCTGAGAAACCTTGACACCACCAGATGTCCAGTGCCGCGGTCGGCGGCAGGAAGCGTTCCTGGATTGCCTGGGAACCGAACTCGGCGATCACCGGGCCGACCATGTTGGTGTTGAATGTCAGCGGTTCGGGCACGCTGGCCAACTGCATCTCATCCAGCCAGATTTGTTGCTGAGCGGGTGTCCAGTCTTTGCCGCCCCATTCCGCCGGCCAGTTCGGTACGGCGAGCCCGTGATCGTTGAGGATCTTCTGGGCGGTGACCAGGTCCTCGCGGTTGGCCTCCCCGCCGGTCCGAGTGCGTTCGCGGATCTCAGCGGGGATCTTGGTTCGGTAGAAGGTGCGAAGCTCGTCGCGGAAGGCGGCTTCCTCGGGTGTCAGCGCCAGTTGCATGGCGGCCTCCTGGTCCGTCGATGGATCTCCATGCAGACTAGCCAGCTGATTGGCCGAGATGTCGCAGTGTCGCTAACTGAGCAGCAGTGCGCCGCCATCACTGCGACCGCGCCGAAGGATGCTCCGCTGCGGTCAGAACCTGAGGTGATGGCTGGTGTCGCCGACCTGGTCGACGAACATGATTCGGGTATCGAAACACCAGGTTCCCTCGATGCGGTGGAAGGTGTCCCGGTATCGGCCGGTGACGATGATCTGAAGCGGCAGGTCCGGCGTCGCCTGAGTCACGCAGTAGTAGGCGCTGCCTGCTGCGGTTCCGGCGACCTCGTCGACATGCAGTTGCACGTTCGTGGTGAAGTGCCTCGTCTTAGGGGTGCCGTCGTCGTGGATGCGGATTGCCGTCTCATACAGCTGCCGCACCCGGGCCGTGCCTTCGAACACCGTTTCCGGCGGCCCGTCCTGAACGCCGCAGATCCGGCCTTTGGCGAACAGAGCGGCGACACCGTCCAGATCGCCTGCATCGATTCGCTCGGCGTAGGTGTACACCAGGTTCTCGATCTCTCGGGCGGCATCACTCATCGGCGGTAGATAACCAGCCTGGAATTATCGTGTCAACGTTGGCGTTTGGTTCCCCCGCCCGCGGTGGCTGCATCGGAGTTCGGACTAAGCGCACTCACTGCGGGTGGTTGGCCAGGTATTCCTCGACGGGAATGCGTGAGGTCTCGGCGTAGCCGAGGGGCAACACGACGTCACCGGCAGTCGTTCTGTAGTACACGTCCCACCGGTGGTAGGCGTTGAATGCGGATGGCTCAGTGGCGATTACCGCTGCATAATCCTTAATCGCCTGCACATATCGTTGTGAGTTGTTGTACCGGTAGAGGGCAAAGTCAGGATCTCCGGTGAAGCCGTTGGCGGCGAGGTAGCGGCCCGCCGCCATGATGCTGTCGTGCGGCGAGAGAATGTCGCCGCCATCGCCGAAAGCAGCGAACGTGGCTGGCATGAACTGCATTGGACCTTGTGCCCCAGCGGTGCTCACACCCTGGATCCGGCCGAATGCGGTCTCGACCAGATTGATCGCCGCCAGGTAATTCCAGCCGACGCCGGTCGCCGACTCGGCCAGCCGGTAGTAACCGAGCAGCTCGGAGGCCGCCGGCGGAGGGATGATCCGCCACGCCGGCAGAGTCGGTTTTCCGTTGGGGTGCATCGCCGCGAGTTGCCGGCGGGCATTGACGTTGCGGTCGTAGTTCGCGATGAGCGACGCAGGGATGCGTGGGCGCACGATCGCGTCCCACCCGGGGTTCCGTCCAATTGCGCGGTAGGCGACTTGTTGATGGCGGGCTGCGGCCGCCATGGCGGCCTCTGATGACGCCAGTTCACGCAGTGTTTCCTCGTCGGCGACAAGATCGTCGGCCAGAAGCGTGGGGTCGGACGCCAGTCGCGGTTGCGCCGGTTCGGGTATGTGTGGTTGCTGCGGCGGAAGCAATGTCACCAGTGGCTGTGCAGGCGCGAGGGCAGCAGCATCCCCGGACGAACTTGCTAAGGTGGATGGCCCGGTTGCTTCCGCGCATCCGACCAGCCCCAAAGTGATGGCGGCTACCAGCGCCGGGACGACCGTGCTTTTAGTGGCACGCCTCGCCCTTATCGGGATGTCCCTAGCTGTCACGGTCGCCTCTCGCCGTCTGACCGAGTCTTCGGTCGGAATGAGGAAATATTACAAACATCCCTGACCGCTGCTGGTAGCCCGGCCGTACCAGAGGCTGGTTTAGTAGTTCGATGTCACGCTGGACCCTTGCCGGAATCCTCTGGTCGGCCCTGTTCTGCTGGGCCGGCGGCGTCCTTTGGATTTCGTCGCTGACACCAGAACAGTTGCCCGACGGGGCGTTCCTCTTCGGGGACAAATTCGCCCATTTCATCGTTTACATCGTCGGCGGGTGGCTCGCGGCCAGCGCGCTGCGGATGTCGCGCCCACGGGCCGCAGTAGCGGGGCAGATCGTCGTGGCCGTCATCATCGTCGCTGTCTTCGGCGCACTCGATGAATCACTTCAAACGTTCAGACCTGGACGCCTGGGTGGCGATATCTACGACTGGATCGCTGATTTCTTCGGTGCGGGTTTCGGTGCATTGTTGAGCCTCGCAGCACATGAACGCCTCGAGCGTTGCGTCCTTAGCCGTCTGTCGTAAATCCCGGCCAGCCTGCCAAAATTGATAGCGCCTCTGCTGGTCAGAGACGTTTCAGGTGGTAACCCCCGGCAGGAATTGAACCTGCGGCCTTCTGCTGCCGGAGGCAGATCAGACCCGTTCGTGACGGTCCACCGGTGTTCGCCCAGGGTGGGACTGCCGGGCCTGAATCGTAGCCATGACCAGCGGCATTAGACCGCAGTCGTCCGCCGCCCCACGCCGCCGTTCGCTGGGGGAGTTCCGGTTGAGTTGTGACACCGTCGTGACACTGCTACTTCCAGCAACTTTTTTGGTTGAACCGCTTCACGTAGAGGGAAACTCTCTTGGTCTTCTGCGAAATCTTCTTACCGGCCAGCGGGACCTGGTAGCACACCACCCAGTTCGCCTGGTTGTGCACATCTTGGCCATTTCTACGGTCTATGAATCTGAAGTTCAACCCCGACACACCGGTGGTTTCTTGAACCGTCTTCACCGCCCGCTTCAGCACCTCCCCGCGCACGTCTGGCATCGTCCAGGACACCGCCCCCGCCGGAGCTGCGGCCCCGATTGTTGCTGCGAGAATTCCCAACGTCATCGCAATCGCCGCCAAAGTACGCAAACGGATTAGTTGAATTTTCTTCGCTACGAGGTCGTTTGCCGTCTTCGCCACCTCCGACCAACAGCCAAGGAACAACTGGACGACCGAGTGGGGAACACCAGCGGCGCCGCACTGGCCCCTTCGAAACTAGCTGCTCGCAGACCTAGAAAATACATCACGAACAGCGCTCTTCTACACAGATTCACGATATTGACGGCCATACCGAGTCGGCGCTGCTCGCCGCCATGAGGCTTACCTACTACGCGCACCCGGCCCTATTTCGCCCGCCGGCCAAAAGCGACATTTTTCGACTAGCGGCGGATCTGCTGCGACGAAGTTAAGGATAGTTTTTAATGGTGCCCCCGGCAGGAATCGAACCTGCGGCCTTCTGCTCCGGAGGCAGACGCTCTATCCCCTGAGCTACGGGGGCGCATGCCGATCTCACTGCGCCAATGGGCTCGGCTAGCGTAGCGCACGCCTGGGACGGGAAATGGATTCGGGGCGAGGTGACCCCAGACCATAGGATGGGTCCCCGTGACCCCCGCCGATCTGGCAAAGCTGCTGAAGATTACCGCCGCCGCGGTGCTCGCCGAGCACAGCCTGGACTCCACAGCGCTACCTGCCACCGTCACCGTCGAGCGTCCCCGTAATCCCGATCATGGCGACTACGCCACCAACTTGGCGCTGCAAATGGGCAAAAAGGTCGGTGCCAACCCGCACGAACTCGCTGGCTGGCTCGCCGCGGCGCTTAGCGAGCAGGTTGGCATTTCCGCTGCCGAGGTGGCCGGGCCCGGATTTGTGAACCTGCGCCTGGAGGCGGTCGCACAAAACGTGATAGTCGGCGACGTCATCGCCGCCGGCTCGGCCTACGGCCATTCATCGGCGTTGGACGGCCAGAAGGTCAACCTTGAGTTCGTCTCGGCCAACCCGACCGGGCCGATACATATCGGTGGTACCCGGTGGGCTGCCGTTGGGGATGCGCTTGGCCGGCTACTAAGCACCCAGGGCGCCGAGGTGGTACGGGAGTACTATTTCAACGACCACGGCGCGCAAATCGATCGGTTCACCAACTCGCTGATTGCCGCCGCCAAGGGTGAGCCCACTCCCGCGGACGGGTACGCAGGCGCCTACATCGCCGATGTCGCCGCCCAGGTTCTCACCAAGGAACCCGAGGCGCTGGGTTTGCCCGACGCTGAGATGGCCGAGACGTTCCGCTCTATCGGTGTGCATTTGATGTTCGATCACATCAAGACCTCGCTGCATGAGTTTGGCACCGACTTCGACGTCTACACCCACGAAGACTCGATGCACACGTCGGGCCGCGTCGAGCAGGCGATCACCACGCTTCGCGAAACCGGTAACATTTATGAGTCTGACGGCGCAGTCTGGTTGCGCACCACCGACTTCGGTGACGACAAGGACCGCGTGGTCATCAAAAGCGGCGGGCAAGCGGCGTACATCGCCGGCGACCTCGCGTATTTCCTGGATAAGCGTCAGCGTGGCTTCGATCTGTGCATGTACATGCTCGGCGCTGACCATCACGGCTACATCGCGCGACTGAAGGCTGCCGCCGCAGCGCTGGGTGATAACCCCGACACCGTTGAGGTACTCATCGGCCAGATGGTCAACCTGGTTCGCGACGGGCAGCCAATCCGGATGAGCAAGCGTGCGGGGACGGTCATCACGCTTGATGACCTCGTCGACGCCATCGGGGTGGATGCTGCCCGCTATGCGCTGATCCGCAGTTCAGTGGACACCCCGATCGATATCGATCTTCAGTTATGGTCCTCGGCTTCCAACGAGAACCCGGTCTATTACGTGCAATACGCGCACGCGCGACTATCGGCGTTGACACGCAACGCCGCTGAACTGGGCATCGCGCCCGACACCGCGCATGTCGGCCTGCTGATCCACGATAAGGAAGGTGCACTGATCCGCAACATCGGCGAGTTCCCTCGTGTCTTGAAGACCGCCGCTGCTCTTCGCGAGCCCCACCGAGTAGCGCGTTATCTCGAAGACCTGGCTGGCGACTACCATCGCTTCTACGATTCTTGCCGGGTGCTACCGCAGGGCGACGAGGCGCCGGGAGAGCTGAATGCCGCGCGTCTTGCGCTGTGCGAGGCCACCCGCCAGGTCATCGCCAACGGCCTGGGCATCCTCGGCGTCAGTGCTCCGGAGCGGATGTGATTGCGCACCCGGCCGGACCCCGGCACGCCGACGAGGTGCTCCACGGCTGGGCGCCCGACCGTCCATTGGACGCTGCCGACGTGCTGGCGCTGGCTCCTAATGTATGGCCGTGCAACGCTGTTCGCGGTGTTGACGGGGTCGTGTCGATCGCCGGGGTACCGGTGACCGAAATCGCCGCGGAATTCGGCACTCCCGTGTTCGTCATGGACGAGGCTGACTTCCGGGAGCGCTGTCGCAATATCGCGAGCTCCTTCGGCGGTGGAGAGCATGTCCGTTACGCTGCCAAGGCGTTCCTGTGCACCGAGGTGGCACGCTGGGTTGAGGAAGAGGGACTGTCCCTGGACGTGGCCAGCGGCGGAGAGCTTGCCGTGGCACTGCACGCGGGTTTTCCTGCGGAGCGAATCGCCCTGCACGGCAACAACAAGTCGATCGTGGAATTGACGGCCGCAGTGGCCAACCGCGTAGGTCACGTGGTGTTGGACTCGATGACCGAGATCGAGCGACTCGATCGGATCGCCGGTGAGGCCAACATCGTTCAGGATGTGCTGGTGCGGGTCACGGTTGGTGTCGAGGCGCACACCCACGAGTTCATTTCCACCGCGCACGAGGACCAAAAGTTCGGGTTGTCGTTGGCCAGCGGTGCGGCGATGGATGCGATTCGTCGAGTCTTCGACACCGACCATCTGCGCCTGGTCGGTCTACATAGCCACATCGGTTCCCAGATCTTCGACGTGGCAGGCTTCGAGTTGGCCGCCCACCGGGTGATCGGTCTGCTCCGGGATGTCGTCGCTGAGTTCGGAGTCGACAAGACCTCGCAAATCACAATCGTCGACCTCGGTGGCGGATTGGGAATCTCTTACCTTCCGCAGGATGACCCGCCGCCGATGAGTGAACTTGCCGCCAAACTGCAGGCGATTGTGCGCAACGAGTCCGCTGCCGCCGGGTTGCCCGCGCCCAAGTTGGTGGTCGAGCCGGGGCGTGCCATCGCAGGTCCGGGCACAGTAACCCTCTACGAGGTCGGCACTGTCAAAGACGTACCTGTGGCGTCGGACAGGCACCGGCGGTATGTCAGCGTGGACGGCGGGATGAGCGACAATATCAGGACATCGCTCTATGGTGCGGAGTACGACGTTCGGGTGTTGTCGCGGATCAGCAGCGCCGCCCCGACACTGTCGCGTGTCGTCGGCAAGCACTGCGAGAGCGGCGACATCATCGTGCGAGATGCCTGGATGCCCGACGACGTCGCCCCGGGAGATCTGCTGGGCGTCGCAGCAACCGGCGCATACTGCTATTCGATGTCGAGCCGCTACAACCTGATCGGCCGACCGCCCGTGGTGGCTGTGCGCGGGGGGCAGGCACGCTTGGTTCTGCGCCGGGAAACGGTCGACGATTTGTTGAGTCTGGAAGTGAGGTGAGCGGTGACTAACGCAATCGGGGTAGCCATCCTGGGTTTGGGCAATGTAGGTAGCCAGGTTGTGCGGATCATCGAGGAGAGCGCGGCCGACCTGACCGCCCGCATCGGTGCGCCACTGGTGTTGCGCGGCATCGGAGTTCAGCGGGCAGACCGGGACCGCGGGGTCCCGGTCGAATTGCTGACCGACAACGTCGACGAACTGGTCTCCCGCGCTGACGTCGACATCGTCGTCGAGGTCATGGGTCCGGTCGAAGCCGCTCGGAAGGCGATCCTGACCGCCTTGGCGCAGGGCAAGTCGGTCATCACCGCGAATAAGGCGCTCGTGGCGATTTCCGCGGGTGAACTCGCCGAAGCCGCCGAGAACGCCCACGCGGATCTCTATTTCGAGGCTGCAGTTGCGGGGGCCATCCCGGTCATCCGCCCGCTCACGCAGTCGTTGGCCGGCGACACCGTGCTTCGGGTAGCCGGGATCGTCAACGGCACTACGAACTACATCCTCTCCGAAATGGACAGCACCGGCGCCGACTACGCGGATGCGCTGGCCGACGCCAGCGCGCTGGGATATGCCGAGGCCGATCCCACCGCCGACGTCGAGGGCTACGACGCCGCGGCAAAGGCGGCCATCCTGGCGTCGATTGCATTCCACACCCGGGTCACCGCCGATGACGTCTATCGCGAGGGCATAACCAAGGTCACCTCAGCCGACTTCGAATCCGCCCGGGCCCTCGGCTGCACGATCAAACTGCTAGCGATCTGCGAAAGGATCACCACAGACGGAGGGCGGCAGCGTGTTTCGGCTCGCGTCTACCCGGCGCTGGTACCCCTCGATCATCCGCTGGCATCGGTCAACGGTGCTTTCAACGCCGTGGTCGTTGAGGCGGAAGCGGCCGGCCGACTGATGTTCTACGGTCAGGGCGCCGGTGGTCCTCCCACGGCGTCGGCGGTGCTGGGAGATCTGGTGATGGCCGCGAGAAACCGCGTGCATGGCGGTCGGGGACCCCGCGAGTCCAGGTACGCCAAGTTGCCGGTCGCGTCTATCGGATTCATCCCAACCCGCTACTACGTCAACATGAATGTCGCGGATAGACCCGGCGTCCTGTCGGCCGTCGCGGCCGAGTTCAGCAAGCGCGAGGTCAGCATCGCCGAGGTGCGTCAGGAGGGGATGGTCGACCAGGATGGCCAGCGGTGCGGTGCCCGCATTGTCGTGGTGACCCACCAGGCGACCGACGCCGCGCTATCGGAGACCGTCGCCGCGCTGTCCGAGCTAGAGGTAGTCGAGAGCATCAACAGCGTCCTTCGGATGGAAGGAACTGCGGAGTGAATACCGCCGCCCATCAAGCCGTGCATCAGCCCTGGCTGGGTCTGATCGAGGCCTATCGTGACCGGTTGCCGATCGGAGAGGATTGGACGCCGGTCACTCTGCGGGAGGGCGGAACACCGTTGCTCCCGGCACCTCGACTATCCGAATACACAGGGTGCACCGTGCATCTCAAGGTCGAGGGACTCAACCCGACCGGTTCATTCAAGGATCGCGGTATGACGATGGCCGTGACCGAGGCGATGGCCCGAGGTCAGCAGGCCGTGCTCTGCGCGTCGACGGGAAACACCTCGGCCTCGGCGGCGGCGTACGCGGCGAGGGCGGGCATAACGTGCGCCGTACTGGTGCCGCAGGGCAAGATAGCGATGGGCAAACTTGCCCAGGCCGTGATGCACGGCGCCAAGATCATCCAGATCGACGGGAACTTCGATGACTGTCTCGAACTCGCCCGCAAGCTCACCTCAGATTTCCCGAGTGTGTCTCTTGTCAACTCGGTCAATCCTTTTCGCATCGAAGGGCAGAAGACTGCAGCATTCGAGATCCTCGACGCGCTTGGGGAAGCCCCCGACGTGCATGCGTTGCCTGTCGGCAACGCGGGAAATATCACGGCATATTGGAAGGGCTACACCGAGTATCACCGCGACGGCTTGAGCGGCCGGTTGCCGCGCATGCTGGGCACTCAGGCCGCCGGCGCCGCTCCACTGGTTTTCGGCGAACCGGTGAGTGACCCGGAGACCATCGCCACCGCCATCCGGATCGGCTCGCCAGCGTCGTGGACGTCGGCGGTCGAGGCGCAGCAACAGTCCAAGGGGCGTTTCCTGGCCGCCACCGACGAACAGATCCTTGCCGCCTATCGTCTCGTCGCCCGGGCCGAGGGTGTGTTTGTCGAACCTGCTTCGGCGGCGAGCATTGCCGGGTTATTGAAGTCGATCGAAGACGGTTGGGTCGACAAGGGTTCCACGGTTGTGTGCACGGTCACCGGCAATGGGCTCAAAGATCCTGACATCGCGTTGATGGGCATGCCCAAAGTCATCCCGGTGCCCGTTGACCCCATTGCCGTGGTCGCCGAACTCGGCCTGGTCTAGAACGTGCTCCCGCGATGAGAACACTGCCGCCCGGGCTGACGGCGACCGCTCTGGTTGCAGCTTCGAGCGCCAACCTGGGCCCTGGTTTCGACTGCATGGGACTCGCGGTGAGTCTGTACGACGAGATCGTCGTGGAAACAACCGACTCTGGGCTCATCGTCGAAGTCGACGGCGAAGGAGCCGGTCAGGTCCCGCTGGACAGTTCCCACCTGGTGGTCCGGGCGATCGAGCGCGGCTTGCTGGAGGCCAGGTTGGCTGCGACTGGCCTGATCGTGCGCTGCCGCAACGACATTCCGCATTCCCGCGGTCTGGGCTCGTCCGCTGCGGCCGTCGCCGGAGGTCTTGCCGCCGCGAACGGCCTTGCGATACAGGGAGGTTCGAGCCCACTGGCGTTGGAGGCGCTGGTTCAGTTGTCCTCGGAGTTCGAGGGCCACCCTGACAACGCGGCGGCCGCGGTACTTGGCGGTGCGGTGGTGTCGTGGACGGAGCCCGATGATCGGCATCCGCGCTATCGGGCTGCGCCGATCCGTATACACCCCGACATCAATGTGTTTGTTGCGATCCCGCGGATGCGTTCGTCGACGGCGGAGACCCGTGTGCTGCTTCCGCCGCAGGTCAGCCATCTCGACGCACGCTTCAACCTAAGTCGGGCAGCGCTGATGGTCGTCGCGCTCACGGAGCGACCTGATCTGCTCATGGCGGCGACCGAGGACGTTTTGCATCAACCGCAGCGGGCGGGCGCCATGCCGAACTCCGCGGAATGCCTGACCATGTTGCGGCGATGTGGTGTGGCAGCGGTTCTGTCCGGGGCCGGACCCGCTGTGTTGGCCTTGAGTACCGAGGCTGACCTGCCGGGAGAAGTTCTGCGGTACGGCCGGGACAACGGTTTCGCGGTCAGTAAGATGGTTGTCGGCAACGCTGCGAAATGGACGCCGGGCGGCGTGGCTCGGCCCTAGCTGGCAGTAACACGCGCAACATGTGAATCACCGAAATTCTTGCGTCTAGCTCGGATGCGGGTTATCCTCGCTCCGTCCAGCAATCGCAGCGTCTTGAGCTGCGCCGACATTTAGGACGACCACCCTTCTTTCAGGTGTTCAAATTTGTGTACTGACGTTTTGCCGTTTAGGCGAAGCCTGGTGATCACCGTTGCGAGCGGCAATGGTGTGACCTCTGCGTTCAGCGGTCCGGCTGGACGTATGGAACCCCCGCGCGACTTGATCAGCGAGGGAAGAAAGGAAATCCGTGACTGATACGGACCTCATTGCGTCTGGTGGCAGCGCTGAAACCGGGGAGCTGCCGAAAACCTTGACCCCGGACGCCACTACTCCTGCAGAACCCAGCGCGCCCGCCGCGGAGAATGCTCCCGACGTGCCGGCTGCCCAGAGCTCGGGTGGGAACGCATCGAAGGATGACCGAGGCTCGCTGACCAGCTTGGTTCTGCCCGAGCTTCGTGCTCTTGCCAAGGAGGTCGGTGTCGACGGCGCCTCTGGTATGCGCAAAAGCGAGCTGATTGCCGCCATCCGCGAGCGCCGTGGCGAGTCCACCGGCCGCAGCGGCGACGCGAAGAATGGCACCGCCAGCGACACGGCGGCTACCGCGTCTCGTGCTGCCGGTGCCGATGTCGCTGACAGCGCCGATCAAAGTGCAACTGCCGACAGTGTCGGGGACAGCGCGGGTTCTGATCAGGCCAACCCCAAATCGCAGCCTGCCCAGCAACGACGCGAACGTCGTTCAGCCTCCCGCGGTGCTGGCGGTGCTGGCGGTGCTGGCGGTGCTGGCGGTGCTGGCGGTGCTGGCGGTGCCGGCGGTGCCGGCGGCGCTGACCGGGCCAAGGGACAGAACGCACGCGGTGGCGGACAATCTGGGGCCGGCGAGGTCAAAGACAACACCGCAGACCGGTCCGATAGGGCCGAAAGAGATAACGACAAACGCGGCGACAGTTCTGAGCAGCAGGGCGGTCAAAGTCGGGGCGGCAACTCCGACGACGATGGCGAAGGCAGACAAGGTAGGCGCGGTCGCCGGTTCCGTGATCGTAAGCGGCGCGAGCGCGGCGACGGTGACCGAGACACCGAGTTGCGTGAGGACGATGTCGTGCAGCCCGTCGCGGGCATCCTCGACGTGCTCGACAACTACGCTTTCGTACGCACCTCCGGTTACCTTGCCGGACCGAACGACGTCTACGTCTCGATGAACATGGTGCGCAAGAACGGCCTGCGCCGCGGTGATGCTGTGACCGGTGCAGTGCGCGTCCCCCGAGAAGGAGACAGCGGGGGGCAGAATTCCCGGCAGAAGTTCAATCCGCTTGTGCGCCTGGACACGGTGAACGGCAAGGCGGTGGAAGAAGCCAAGAAGCGGCCCGAGTTCACCAAACTCACTCCGCTGTACCCGAATCAGCGGTTGCGCCTTGAGACCAGCAGCGACAAGCTGACCACCCGCGTGATCGATCTGATCATGCCCATCGGGAAGGGGCAGCGCGCCCTGATCGTGTCGCCGCCGAAGGCCGGTAAGACGACGATCATCCAGGACATCGCGAATGCGATCACCCGCAACAACCCGGAATGTCACCTCATGGTGGTGCTTGTCGACGAGCGCCCCGAAGAGGTCACCGACATGCAGCGCTCAGTCAAGGGCGAGGTTATCGCCTCGACCTTCGACCGTCCGCCCTCGGATCACACGCAGGCCGCCGAGCTCGCGATCGAGCGCGCCAAGCGCCTGGTCGAACAGGGCAAAGACGTCGTGGTGCTGCTGGATTCCATCACCCGCCTTGGCCGGGCCTACAACAACGCCTCTCCGGCATCGGGCCGGATCCTTTCCGGTGGTGTCGACTCGACCGCCCTGTATCCGCCGAAGCGGTTCCTGGGCGCGGCACGCAACATCGAAGAGGGTGGCTCGCTGACGATCATCGCCACGGCCATGGTCGAAACCGGATCCACCGGCGACACGGTGATTTTCGAGGAATTCAAGGGCACCGGCAACGCCGAACTCAAGCTGGACCGCAAGATCTCCGAGCGCCGGGTGTTCCCGGCTGTCGACGTTAACCCGTCTGGCACCCGCAAGGACGAACTGCTGCTCAACGCCGATGAGTTCGCCGTGGTGCACAAGCTGCGTCGTGTCCTGTCCGGACTTGACGCGCATCAGGCCATCGACCTGCTGATGAGCCAGCTGCGCAAGACCAAGAACAACTACGAGTTCCTGGTGCAGGTGTCGAAGAATACGCCGGGCGGAAACGACGGCGACTGAGTGACGTCGGTGCAGTTCTTCAAGCGTTGAGCGGGACCAACTGCGCCGGGATCATGCTCAGAGTACGGCCGGATCGCTGCGCAGCGCCGCCACGATGTAGCGGCGGATATGGCGCAGTACTGATTCGTGGTTGTCGACGTCGCACTGCTCGCCGGGCACGGTTGTCAAGCTCAGCGTGATTCGCGCGATCCACTCGGCGGCTTCTGCGCAGTCTGTGCCCGGATGGATTTCGCCGCTGTCGACGGCAGCCTGGACATAGGGCACCCAGAACGCGGCGATCTCCGGGATTAGTCCCCGGACTCCGAGGCCCACGCAGGCCGTGAATGCCTCGGGCTCCTCCTGGCGCAGTTTGAGCACGAGTGCCCCCGGTGTTTCGGACTCCCGCCGCGCGAGCGCTACACCGGTTGCGAGTTGGTGGTCCAAACCACTCACCGTGGCCAGGCGAGCGTGAGATTCCGTCCAGAACGCCTCGTTGAGCCGCACGATGGCCGCACCGAGCAGTTCGGACTTGTCGGGAAAGTGCCGGTACAGCCAGCCGCGGCTGACGCCGGCCAGCTCGGCCACCTCGGACACAGTGGTTGCGCGGATTCCCTTTGCCGTCAGGCACTGCTCGGCGGCATCGATCAGGCGGTCACGAACGGATTTGGATTCGGGTTTCGCTGCAGTGCCAACTGTCATCGCCCTATCTTCGCAAAGGACCGGATGTCAGTCTGGCTCGTACACAGGCCCGGGGGTCGGTCAAGTGGACACCGTTGGGACACTGCTTATTGATGAGGAAGGGTTGGCTCGGTGGTGGAAACGGTTCAGCAGCTGCTGCGGGAGCGCTCCTACGACGAGCGGAACGCTGTGAAATACCACGGTCACACGTGGACGTGGCGGGAACATCTCGGGGTCGCGGCGCGGCAGGCGGCGGCGCTAATCGGTATAGCTGACCCGGCCCGGCCACTTCATGTGGGCGTCCTGCTCGGCAATACCCCGGACATGTTGACCGCGATGGCCGCTGCGGGACTGGGCGGTTATGTGCTTTGCGGCATCAACACCACTCGGCGCGGTGCTTCCCTGGCCACCGACATCCGTCGGGCAGATTGCCAGATCTTGGTGACCGACGAGCACCATGTCGCGCTGCTCGACAGCGTTGATCTGGCCGGTGTGCGGATATTGGTGGTCGAAAGCCCGCAGTGGGAGGAACTGGTGGGGCGGGCTGGGGCGTTGACGCCACACCGTGAAGTCAGCGCAACCGATCCTTACATGCTGATCTTCACATCAGTTACCAGCGGCGATCCGAAAGCCGTGAGGGTGATGCACGCGATGGTGTTGCTGGCGGGCGCGGCGCTGGTTGCACGCTACGAGCTGACCTCAGATGACGTGTGCTACCTGTCCATGCCGCTTTTTCACAGCAATGCGGTGCTGGCCGGGTGGTCGGTGGCACTGAACTCGGGCGCTGCGATGGCTCCGGCGAAGTTCAAGGCGTCGGGTTTCATCGACGACGTTCGGCGCTACGGTGCCACCTACATGAACTACGTGGGCAAACCGTTGGCCTACATCCTCGCCAGTCCCGAAGGGCCAGATGACCTGGACAATCCCCTGCGGGTAGCTTTCGGAAACGAGGCCAGTGACCGCGATATCGCGGAGTGCGTCAGTTGCTTCGGCTGCGAGGTGTGGGACGGATTCGGATCGACCGAGAATGCGGTGACGGTGACGCGCGAGGACGGCTGCCCGGCCGGTTCCATAGGCAAGGGCTTCCGGGGTCGCCGTCTACGACTCCGAATCCCTGACCGAGTGCGCTGTCGCGCGGTTCGATGAGCAGGGCGCGTTGGCCAACGGCGACCAGGCGATCGGAGAACTGGTCAACACGCAGGGCGCGGGCATGTTCGCGGGCTACTACAACGACCAGAGTGCCACCGATGAGCGCCTGCGACATGGCATGTTTTGGTCTGTTGACCTGGCTTTTCGAGATGCCGAAGCCTGGATCTACCTCGCTGGCCGCACGGCGGACTGGATGCGGGTAGACGGAGAGAACATGACGTCGGCGCCCATCGAACGCATCTTGATCCGTGAGGCGGCGATCAGCCAGGTCGCCGCCTACCCGGTCCCCGACGAGCACGTCGGCGATCAGTTGATGGCCACGATCGTCCTGCGGGACGAGGCCACGCTGACACCGACAGAGTTCACCGACTTCCTCGCCGTCCAGCGGGACCTGTCGCCGAAAGCCTGGCCGCGGTATGTCTGGATCGCCGACGATCTGCCGAGTACGGCCACCAACAAGGTGGTCAAACGCGAACTGATCTCGATGGGGGTCAAGCCCTGCGGTCGGGTGCTGTGGACGCGCGACCGAGACTCCTACCGCAGGATCGGCGGGGAATAGCCGCCTCGGTATGCGCGTTTAGGATATTGGCGGTTGACCTGGCATAATGGCTCGCCGAGACCTCGGTTCCGGTTCACGCCGTAACCTCCCAGTACGGGAGCGGCGACCCGGGCCCACGATTGAAGAGGAAACCATGAAATCGGGTATTCACCCTGACTATGTCGACACGACGGTGCTGTGTGGCTGCGGCAGCAGTTTTGCGACCCGCAGCACCAAGCAGAGTGGACAGATCACCGTTGAGGTCTGTTCGCAGTGCCATCCCTTCTACACCGGTAAGCAGAAGATCCTCGACAGCGGTGGCCGGGTCGCCCGTTTCGAGAAGCGCTACGGCAAGCGCACCGGGGCGAGCGCAGCGACGGGAGAAACCAAAGCTGCCGGCGACAAATAGCTCTCAAGATCGGCGCCCGATCTGCCGCAGTGCGCGCAGGCCGGGCGCCGTTTCGTCGGTAAGAGTGGCTGACCGGAGACGGCGCGTGCCAAAGGAGGCGAGGTGACCGATACCGCACCGGCGATCGCGGCGATGCTCGCTGAGCACGCTGATCTGGAGCGACGACTCGCCGATCCTGAGCTGCACGCCGACCCCGCCGCCGCACGCGTGGCAGCCCGGCGCTTCGCGCAAGTTTCGCCAGTCGTGGCGACCTACCGCAATCTCGAAGCGGCCCGAGGTGACCTGGAAGCCGCCCGGGAGCTAGCGGCCGACGACGACTCTTTCGCTGCCGAGGTCAGGGAGCTGAGCACAACGGTGGGCGAGCTCGACACCCAACTCACCGATCTGCTCGCCCCCCGGGATCCCCATGACGCCGACGACATCGTTTTGGAGGTCAAGTCAGGCGAGGGCGGTCAGGAGTCGGCGCTGTTCGCCGCGGACCTGGCCCGGATGTACATCCGCTATTCCGAGCGCCGCGGCTGGACCGTGACAGTTCTTGACGAGACAATCTCTGACCTCGGCGGCTTCAAGGACGCGACGCTGTCGATCACCAGTAAAGGCAACTCCGCCGATGGCGTGTGGTCGCGGCTGAAGTTCGAAGGCGGCGTTCACCGAGTACAACGGGTGCCCGTCACCGAGTCGCAGGGGAGGGTGCACACGTCGGCAGCAGGCGTCCTCGTCTATCCCGAACCGGAAGAGGTCGCCCAGGTCCAGATCGAGGAGTCTGATCTGCGAATCGACGTCTACCGGTCCTCAGGCAAGGGCGGCCAGGGGGTCAACACGACCGATTCGGCTGTGCGTATCACCCATCTCCCCACCGGGATTGTGGTCACGTGCCAGAACGAGCGTTCGCAGCTACAGAACAAGGCCCGAGCGATGCAGGTGCTGGCCGCCCGGCTGCAGTCGCTGGCCGAGGGACAGGCGCAGGCCGACGCTTCGGCCGACCGTGCCAGCCAAATCCGCACTGTCGACCGCAGTGAGCGGATCCGGACCTACAATTTCCCGGAGAATCGAATCGCCGATCACCGCATCAATTACAAGGCGCACAACCTCGACCAGGTGCTCGACGGCGACATGGACCTGCTCTTCGATGCGCTCGTTGCCGCTGACAAGCAGTCCCGGCTGCAGAACACGTGACGACTCGGCGATGAGAACCCGTCAGCTGAATGATGCGATCGATGTCGCGACCCAAGCGCTGGCCCGAGCCGGAGTCGGCTCTCCGCGGGCGGACGCCGAACTGCTAGCCGCTCATGTCGCCGGTGCCGACCGTGGCCAGCTCGCATTGATAGCGCCCGGCGCCGACTTCGCCGAACGGTACGAACGGCTCGTCGCTCGGCGTGCAGAGCGCGTGCCACTGCAGCATCTCACCGGCACTGCTGCGTTTGGTTCGGTCACTGTGCAGGTGGGCCCCGGCGTGTTCATCCCTCGGCCGGAGACCGAGGCTCTGCTGGAATGGGCTCTTGCCCAATCGTTATCGCAACGTCCACTGGTCGTGGATCTGTGTACAGGCTCTGCTGCGCTGGCGCTCGCGCTGTGGCGCCATCGGCCCGGAGCCCGGGTGATCGCCGTCGACGATTCCGACGAGGCGCTCGCGTATGCGCGACGAAATGTCGGAGATACCTCTGTGGAACTGGTGTGCGCCGATGTCCGCGCAGCAGATCTGCTGAACGAACTCGACGGTAGCGTCGACCTTTTGGTGGCCAATCCGCCCTATATACCTGAGGGCGTTCATCTGGAACCCGAGGTGGCTCAACATGATCCGCCGCATGCGCTGTTTGGTGGAGACGATGGGATGGTTGTGGTCAACCACATCGTCGGCGCGGCAGCACGCCTGCTGCGGCCCGGCGGCTGCTGCGCGGTTGAGCATGATGACACCACATCGGACCGCACTGTTGAAGCCTTCACCCGCGCAGGATGTTTCGTCGAGATCAGCGAACGACACGACTTTGCCGGTAGGCCCCGCTTCGTGACCGCGGTACGCGGTCGGTGAGAGGCTGAGTGACGTGACCCAGCGAGAAACGAAGGCGAATCGCGCATGACGGCGCTGTTTGACTGCACCGATTCCGCACAGCGCGCCGAGGGCATCGCTTCGGCGATCGGTGCACTCAAGAGTGGACGCCTAGTGGTCATGCCCACCGACACGGTGTACGGACTTGGCGCCGACGCGTTCGATAGCGATGCGGTGGCGGCGTTGTTGTCTGCCAAGGGACGCGGCCGCGACATGCCGGTTCCAGTGCTGGTCGGGTCCTGGGAGACAATCCACGGGCTGGTCTACTCGGTCCCGCACAGTGCGCACGAACTCATCCGGGCTTTCTGGCCGGGCGCGCTGAGCCTGGTGGTCCGCCAAGCCCCGTCGTTGCAGTGGGATCTTGGCGACGCCCATGGCAGCGTCATGCTGCGTATGCCGATGCAGCCCGTTGCTATCGAGCTGCTTCGGGAGGTCGGGCCGGTGGCGGTTTCGAGCGCGAACATCTCTGGACGACCAGCAGCCAACACCGCTGGGCAGGCCCGCGAGCAACTCGGCGATCTGGTCGAGGTCTACCTCGACGGCGGGCCCGCCCAGCAGCAGATCGCATCGACGATCGTCGACCTGACCGGCGCGCATCCCAAGGTGTTGCGACAGGGGCCGGTGACGGTTGATGCCATCGCCGGGGTGTTGGGTGTCGAGGCGGCGACCCTCACCACTCAGACCGATTGATCCGGAGTTTCGTGCATTACGGTTCAGCGATGATCACGTCAGCGCCCCTGGAGCAGCTGACGTCGGACCTGATCGCGCTGTCGGACCGGGGCGCGGGCGTCCCGTTGCGCGAGCTCGCCCTGGTCGGTCTGACTGCGGCGATCATCACCTATCTGGCCACCGGCTGGGTTCGAGTGCTGGCCAGGCGCTTGGGCGCGGTCGCTTTCCCGCGCGAGCGCGACGTTCATCTGCAGCCGACCCCCCGAATGGGCGGCCTGGCGATGTACGTGGGCGTGGTGGCCGCAGTACTGTTGGCGTCCCAGCTTCCTGCATTGACTCGGGGGTTCGTCTACTCGTCGGGATTGCCTGCAGTGGTTGTCGCGGGGGGGCTGATCATGGTCGTCGGGCTGATCGATGACCGGTGGGGCCTGGACGCACTGACGAAGTTCGCCGGTCAGATCACCGCGGCCAGCGTGCTCGTCACGATGGGCGTGGCGTGGAGCGTGATCTACATACCGATCGGTGGCGTCGGCACCATCGTGCTGGATCAGGTGGCATCAATCTTGCTGACGTTGGCGCTTACGGTAGCCGTGGTCAACGCGATGAACTTCGTCGACGGTCTGGACGGCCTTGCCGCTGGGCTGGGCTTCATCACGGCCGCAGCAATATGCATCTTCTCGATTGGACTGTTGCAAGACCACGGCGGCGACGTGCTGTTCTACCCGCCCGCGGTCATCTCCGTCGTGCTGGCCGGCGCCTGTTTGGGCTTTCTCCCGCACAACTTCCATCCAGCCAGGATTTTCATGGGCGATTCAGGCTCGATGTTGATCGGCCTGATGCTTGCCGCCGCGTCGACCACCGCCGCCGGCCCGATTTCGCAATCCGCCTACGGTGCCCGCGACGTGTTCGCCCTGCTGTCCCCGTTCCTCCTGGTGGTCGCTGTGATGTTCGTGCCTGCGCTGGACATGCTGCTGGCCATCATCCGACGTACGCGTGCGGGCCTGAGCCCCTTCCATCCCGACAAAATGCATCTGCACCATCGCTTGCTGGAGATTGGTCATTCTCATCGTCGGGTCGTGCTGATCATTTACCTGTGGGTCAGCATTGTTGCGCTCGGCGCAGCGGGCTCGATCTTCTTCAACCCGCGGCATACTGCGGCGGTGATGGCGGGGGCGATCCTGATTGCGATCGTTGCAACCCTGATTCCGCTTCTGCGGGGTCGAGATGACCCCGCCGAGCAGCCGTACGACGGGAAGTAGTAGGCCTTCTTTTGCGGCTCTCACCATCTGTTAGTGTTTGGCAAGAGCCCGAAATACCTCACGGGTTGTCGGCCCCCGAACCATCCGATGACACCGATCGGAACGGAACTTTGACCGACAGATTGACCGATCACAGGAGCTTCCGGTTGGCTGGTTCCAGCGCGCGCGTCCGCTGCCCTCCGATACGCTACGGACACAACGCACCGGATCATCGGGATCGGTTCCTTTGATGGCGCACAAATTTCGACGACCGCGGGATTGAGGTGAAGCAGTGACGACGCCAGCGCAAGACGCGCCGTTGGTGTTTCCGTCCGTAGCTTTCAGGCCCGTGCGCCTTCTCGTGATCTGTGTGGTGCTCGCCGCTCTGGCCACGGTGGGCCTAGGACTGGTGGGGCACGTGATGGTCGGCGTTTTCTTCGGGATCGGGCTGGCGCTGGGCTTGGTCAACGCGCTCCTGATTCGCCGCTCGGTCGCAAGAATCACCGCCGAGGAGCATCCGCTTAAGAGCAAGATGGCAGTCAATTCTGCGACTCGCCTGATGATCATGACGGTGATCGGTTTGACGATC
>DAOUYK010000321.1 GCA_030666145.1 Mycolicibacterium sp.
ATCAACGGCGTCGGGGCCCCAGGTGCGCGTGAGGTCGACCTGTCGGACGAGAACATCGCAGTGACCGTCGATCTGGGTGTTGGGACGGCGACGGCAGAGATCCGCACCACCGACCTCTCGCACGGCTACGTCGAAGAGAACTCGGCCTACAGCTCATGAGCCCGACGACTTCGGTCAAGGCACAGGTACTCGCCGAGGCGTTACCGTGGCTCAAGGCGCTGCATGACAAGATCGTCGTGGTGAAGTACGGCGGCAACGCCATGAGCGACGACAGACTCAAGGCGGCATTCGCCGCCGACATGGTCTTCCTGCGCAACTGTGGCATTCACCCCGTCGTGGTTCACGGCGGCGGCCCACAGATTAGCGCTATGCTGAAAAAACTCGGCATCTCAGGCGATTTCAAGGGTGGATTCCGCGTCACCACCCCCGAGGTACTCGATGTCGCACGCATGGTGCTGTTCGGCCAAGTCGGCAGAGAGCTGGTAAATCTCATCAATGCCCACGGCCCGTACGCCGTCGGGATTACCGGAGAGGACGCGCACCTGTTCACCGCGGTTCGCCGCACTGTCCTGGTCGACGGGATCGCCACCGATATCGGGCTGGTCGGTGACGTCGCACGGGTCAACACCGAGGCCGTGTTGGATCTCATCGATGCCGGCCGCATACCCGTCGTATCGACGATCGCACCGGACGACGGCGGACGGGTCTACAACGTCAACGCCGATACCGCGGCGGGCGCTTTGGCCGAAGCCCTTGGTGCCGAGAGGTTGCTGATGCTCACCAATGTCGAGGGCCTCTACACGAACTGGCCTGACCGTGGCTCTTTGGTCAGCGAGATCGACCTAGCCGCGCTCACACAGCTTCTTCCCACGCTGGAGGAAGGGATGGTGCCCAAGATCGAAGCTTGTCTGCGAGCGGTCGGCGGTGGTGTGCCGAGCGCACATGTCATCGACGGGCGGATCGAGCATTGTGTGCTGGTCGAACTGTTCACCGATGAGGGGGCCGGTACCAAGGTTGTCCCTCCGACGGCGACGCTGGAGGGAGGTACGAGCTCTGGTGTGGGGGCACGTCCCGCGTGCGGGGGAGAATCGGGCAAGGGGGGCGAAACATGACCGAGAACCCTCGGCAGGCTGCACTGCTGGACCGGTGGTCGGCAGTGATGATGAACAACTACGGCGTCCCGCCCATCGCGCTGGCCAGTGGTGACGGTGCCGTGGTCACCGACGTTGACGGCAAGACCTACGTAGATTTTCTGGGGGGCATCGCCGTCAACGTGCTGGGACACCGCCACCCCGCGCTTATCGATGCGGTGACCCGCCAGATGACCACGCTGGGCCACACGTCCAACCTGTACGCCACCGAGCCGGGTATTGCGCTGTCCGAGAAGCTGGTCGGGCTCCTCAGCGTTGCGGCGCGCGTGTTTTTATGCAATTCGGGCACCGAAGCCAACGAGGTCGCATTCAAGATCAGCCGGCTCACCGGCCGGACGAAACTAGTTGCCGCCCAAGGCGCGTTTCACGGCCGCACCATGGGTTCGCTCGCACTCACCGGCCAGCCGTCCAAGCAGGCACCGTTCGCCCCGCTGCCCGGCGAGGTCACCCACGTTCCCTACGGAGATGTCGAAGCACTTGCGCGCGAGGTGAATACGGACACCGCTGCGGTCTTCCTCGAGCCGATCATGGGAGAGGGCGGCGTCGTCGTTCCGCCTGCAGGGTACCTGGCGGCCGCACGCGAGATCACCGCCGCGCATGGCGCACTTCTGGTGCTTGACGAAGTGCAGACCGGGGTCGGGCGTACGGGTGCCTTTTATGCCCACCAGCACGACGGGATCATCCCCGACATCGTCACGCTCGCCAAAGGCCTCGGCGGTGGGTTGCCGATCGGCGCATGTCTGGCGGTCGGCGCGACTGGCGACCTCCTCACCCCCGGACTGCACGGCAGCACGTTCGGGGGCAACCCGGTCTGCGCGGCCGCCGCGTTGGCGGTCCTCGGTGTGCTCGCCGAGGAGCACCTGGTCGACCATGCCGACGTGCTCGGTAAGACCATCAGCCACCGGACCGAAGCGCTGGGCCATCCCCTGGTCGATCACGTCCGCGGTCGAGGGCTGCTGCTTGGCGTGGTTCTCACCGCCGAGGCGGCCAAGCCTTTCGAGGTCGCTGCGCGCGAAGCAGGCTTCCTGGTCAACGCGGCAGCGCCCGACGTCGTCAGGCTGGCTCCGCCACTGGTGATCACCGCAAGCCAGGTTGATGCATTCCTATCCGCGCTCCCAGCCATCTTGGATAAGGCGGACAAATCATGACCCGACATTTTCTGCGGGACGACGACCTGGCCCCCGAGGAGCAGGCCGATGTGCTAGCCCTGGCAGCGGAACTGAAGAAGGCCCCGTTCGCCCGCCGTCCGCTGGAGGGCCCGCGTGGGGTTGCAGTGATATTCGAGAAGAACTCGACGCGTACCCGGTTCTCGTTCGAGATGGGTGTCGCACAGCTCGGCGGGCATGCGGTCGTAGTGGACGGCTCCAGCACCCAGTTGGGTCGCGAGGAGACTTTGGAGGACACCGGGCGGGTGCTATCGCGGTACGTCGACGCCATCGTGTGGCGGACCTTCGGGCAGGAAAGACTCACGGCCATGGCCTCGGGGGCATCCGTACCGGTCATCAATGCGCTGTCTGACGAGTTCCACCCTTGCCAGGTGCTGGCCGACCTGCAGACGGTGGCTGAGCGGAAAGGCACTCTGAAAGGGCTTCGGCTCAGCTACTTCGGTGATGGCGCCAATAACATGGCGCACTCGCTGATGCTGGGCGGAGTTACCGCGGGTATCCATGTCACCATTGCCGCCCCAAGCGGTTTCGAACCCGATCCGATGTTCGTCGGTGCCGCCGAGGTGCGCGCCACCCAGACCGACGCCACCGTGACACTCCCCGACGATCCCACACGCGCGGCCGCCGGCGCGGACGTGCGGGTGACTGACACGTGGACCTCGATGGGGCAAGAGGGCGACGGTCTGGACCGGGTGGGTCCGTTCGAGGCGTTCCAGCTGAACACGGCTCTGCT
>DAOUYK010000132.1 GCA_030666145.1 Mycolicibacterium sp.
CAGTGAACTCGACGTCGTCGGACCCCAACCCGCTCAGCGGTTACCCACGGCGGGTCCGAAGCCGCATCAGAGCGGTATTCACCGTCACTCGGCGCAGCCAGGCGCCGAGAAGATCCGGCTGCTCTATGGTGTCGACCTTCGCCATCACCGTGAGCATCGCCTCCTGCAGCACGTCCTGAGCGTCCTGCGGTCCGCCGGTCAGACGTAGCGCGATTCTGTACATGCACGGTCCGAAGTCGGCGTTTAACCGCTGATAGCTAGTCTCATCACGGCTACGCAGTCCTGCTATTAGATCCGTCGTCATAACCCATCCGAGGTCGCGGGCGAGGGCAATTGCGCTCACCAAAAGAGATGCGAGCCAACTCCCGAGCGTTACATCCCCGGCTGCGAAAAATCCTCACCTGCCCAAATCTTGCTCCCGCGGGCCAGCGGACCAGTCGGCAAAACTGCATACCTCAACTGGTACCCGCCATCTTCGGAGGTACCGTAGTGCGAATCGGCCTCGTTCACCGCCAGCGGCCCCCGCGTAGGCTATTGATGCTTGCAGCCGACCGAGATCGATGTGGCCGCCTATACAACTTGAGCAGAGGAGACCGTCAGTGACACTTACCGAATACAAACCCGGTACCACATTTCCCGGCCGGGCCCCACGCACGGTGGGCGAATCCGAACAGGCAAGGCCGATGCCGAATCGTGGGACACCAGGCGCCCCTAACGTCGTAGTCTTCGACGACATCGGTCGCGGGCAGTTCGGCTGCTACGGCTCACCAATCAACACCGCGAACTTGGATTGACGGCCGCTATGTTAAAGGGTTTTAAAGACTTTCTGTCACGGGGCAATATCGTCGATCTGGCAGTCGCGGTGGTTATCGGCACCGCGTTCACTGCACTGGTCACCAAGTTCACCCAGAGCGTCATCGAACCTTTGATCCAACGGATCGGCGCCGGCCCTAATTCAAAGCATGGCTTTCTCCACTTCGACATCGGAGGTGGCCAGGCCATTGACCTGAATATCCTGCTATCGGCAACGATCAACTTCGTCTTGGTGGCGGCGGTGGTGTACTTCCTGGTGGTAGTGCCCCATAAAAAGCTGCAGGAGCTCGGCAAAGACGAACAGGACGCCGAAGGCGAGGAGAATACCGAGATCGCCCTGCTGACCGAGATCCGCAATATTCTGGCGGAATCCAGCGACGGCACATCGGAAAAACATCGAGACCCGCCTGGACCGAGCCAGGCTGAGACCACCTCGTAACCCCCTCGCGATAAGAACAAGTGCCGCCGACTCCGCGTGCTAGCTACTCATTACCGACACCGCCTTTTGGCCAACGCTGAAAACGCATGGTAGGACCCGAAGGTCACCTCTTCGCCGGATCCAGCGCCCCGATCGGGGTCTCCGATCCGCGAGCGCCCGACACGCCACACGGGACCGTTCGCACCCTGGGATGCTGGGATGCGCAATCAGGGTGATCGTGGACATCCCAGGTCACGTCTAACGTAAGTGCCATCACCCCTCTGGGTCGACGAAAACCTTGCAGACCACCGTTTCAACCGAGATATTGGTAGGGGCCGGTCATTTAGTGGATCAAGCGGCCCGCGGCTCAACGCCGGCAAACAAGGAGCCGCCACCGTGAGACATGTATCTGCCGTCCCGCCGGTGCACATGCGCCGCAAAGGATTCGATCCCGCGCCCGAGTTGGGCGAGATCCGCGCCTCAACCGGCGTGCAGGAAGTCACCTTGGCCTTCGGCACACAGGCCTATCTGGTCACTCGCCATGAGGACATCAAGGCGGTGCTGTCTGATCCGCTGAGGTTCTCCAGCCGCCGTGCGGCGGAAAACCGGGGGATCGGGCGCACTGCGGAGGACCCGGCCGAGCAGGCCAGGATCTCGGCCGGGAGCCTGCTATTGGCCGACCCCCCAGAGCATCAGCGGCTGCGTCAGATGCTGACCCCGGAATTCACTGTCCGCCGGATGCAACGCCTGCAACCCCGCATCGCTGAGATCGTCGACCAACACCTAGACGCCATGGAGCAAGCCGGCCCACCGGCGGATCTGGTCACCGCGTTCGCTCTACCGATTCCCTCCCTCGTCATCTGCGAGCTACTCGGCGTGCCCTACGCCGACCGCGCGATCTTTCAGCACCGCACCACTCGATTGATCGATTTGTCGACCCCGCTGGACGAGCGCCTTGCGTTGCAACGAGAAAGCCATGATTACATGACCGGCCTGGTCGAACGGGCGCGCCGCGAACCCGGCCAGGACCTGCTTTCGATGATGGTGCGTGAGCACGCAGACGAGATAACCGATGACGAACTGGTCGGCATCGCGGGGCTGCTGCTGCCCGCCGGGCATGAAACAACCGCCAACATGCTCGCGCTGGGCACGCTGGCTCTACTCACCCACCACGATCAGCTCGCGGTTATGCGCGACGACCCGGACGCCGGCGCGGCCGGGGCCGAAGAGCTATTGCGCTACTTGTCCATCGTGCACACCGTCGTGCTGCGACTGACCACCACCGACGTGGAAATCGCCGGTGTGCGCATTCCGGCCGGACGGCTCGTCGTGCTGTCGCTGCCGTCGGGCAACCGCGATCCCGCTTTCATCGACGACCCCGACACCCTCGACATCAGTCGCGGCGTTCTCGGACATCTCGCGTTCGGTCACGGCATTCACCACTGCATCGGTGCGCCGCTCGCGCGAATGGAGATGTGCGTCGCGTTGCCGAGGTTGCTACGCCGGTTCCCTGATTTGGCGCTCGCCGAGCCCTTCCGCGAGGTGCGGTTCCGCACTTTTTTCATGGTCTACGGTTTGGCCTCGTTAGAGGTGACATGGTGAGAGTCGAAACCGACCGCAACGTCTGCATCGGCGCCGGAATGTGCGTGATGACCGCGGCGGCGGTGTTCGACCAGGACGACGCTGGGCTGGTCGTGTTGCTCACCGAGCAGGTGCCCACGAGCGATGAGGAGCGGGTGCGCGAGGCGGTCCGAGTCTGCCCGTCCGGAGCGCTGTCGGCGGTGGACGCTGGTCCGTGAACTCGCTGCCAGCCTGCATAATCTCACCACATCCCGCGCAAGCGGGCCGGCCTTTCTTGATCCCACCGATTGACGCTGATGCCCTGAAAGCGTTGTAGGCGAACGATTTCCAATTCGACTTCACCGTCGAGGGCATAAGCGTGTCCGTGCGAGCAGCACGTATTCCCAAGGGGTCCCGTCATTGCGTGCGGGGCGCGTACATGATGACGGCAACACCAGCAAGGCATACGAGTGCGCCGATGACGTCCCAGCGGTCCGGCCTGAACCCGTCGAGGACCATGCCCCAGGCCAACGATCCGGCAACGAAGACGCCACCGTAAGCGGCCATGATGCGCCCGAAGTTGGCATCTGACTGGAGAGTGGCAACGAAACCGTAAGCTCTCAAAGCGATTACACCGAACCCTAACCATAGCCATCCGCGATGCTCGCGAACTCCCTGCCAGACCAGCCAGATCCCGCCGATCTCAAACACTGGTGCCACGGCGAACAGCAGGATGGATTTCGCGATCAGCACTGGTTTGCTCCGTTCGGGAATCCGACGAGGTCGTCAAGGATCGACTGCGCACCGGACGGGCCCTGATGACCAGTGCCACCCTGTCTCGATTGAAGGTCACAGAGAAGTCCAGGAAGGCAGTCCATGAAGACAAAGCCGTGTAGATCTGGCCGCCGGTAGTCAGACCTCGACCGGATCGGCCTCGAAGCCGACGATGAGTGAGTCGATGGTGACTTCAGAGACGACATTCATGTCGGCGTCGTAGATCTCATAGAGCAGTCCTGTCGATGAGTCCGGGCGAGAGCCGAAGTAGACCAATCCACCGTTCTCGCTGCCCCGATCGAGGTGCGGCTTCTGGTCGTTCCCGGTCAACGCGTAGTCACCGGCTCGGCGGAACCGGTGGTTGCCGATCGATCCATCCTCTTCGACGTCCCATAGATGTTGCTCGCCCTCCAGGACGATAACGCTGGTGGCGGCGGCATGGCGGTGGATCGGGCAGTGACCGCCGTCGCCATGCCAGCGCAGGACCATGTCGAGTGTTCCCGCGTCGCGGTCGTAGCCGAGGATCGTGTACTCGTGGTGGATCTTGTACGTGGAACCTGGCCGCCCGCTGACTTCCTTCACCGGTATCGCGATGGGTCGAAGGTGCTGTTGATCATCGCGTGACCTCCTGCTGAATCGACGAGAGAGTCGAGCCGGTAATAAACCAATCGCTTGCTCATATAGTTTGGCGCCGCGCGGGACGCTTTCAAGTGAGGGGACCCGTCTGGTGGTCCACGAACGAAGTAGTTCATTGGTTTGTACAGGCGGCATCCCGGCTACTGTGGCCTTGTCCGGACGAAACGGAGTGGTGATGAACTGGCTCAAGCAGAACTGGCCGGCCTCGACGATCTTTCTGGCCATCTACATCACGATCATGTTGATCTTGTTCGTTCGCGACGACTATCCACTGTTGCTCATCTGGGCACAGTTGCCCGTGTACTTCCTTCACGAGTTCGAGGAGTACATCCTGCCGGGCGGATTCGTGAAGTGGTTCAACCGGCGAGTCCTGGGTTCGTTCCGCGACGACTGGCCAATGACACCTTTGGTCACTTTGTGGATCAACGTCCCGATCATCTTCACCGCGTTTCCGATCGGGGCCATTCTGGCAACCGAGATCGACATCAAGTACGGGTTGTGGATGGCCTACTTCTCGGTGATCAACGCCTCCTCACACGTCGTCTTAGCCCTCATCTTCAGGGGCTACAACCCCGGTCTCGTCGTCAGTGTGCTGCTGAACATCCCAGTCGGCATATACGCAATCACCTACCTGTCGTCCCACGGCCTGGTCTCGACGACTGCCAACGTTGCCTCACTCCTCATCGGTATCGCCATCCAGGCTGCGGTGATGTTCTGGGGCTTCGCCATTCTCAAGCCGCGTGTGCACGCGGCTGCAAACGCGCGATGTGAGGTCTCTGGGTGACCAAGGGATATGTCGAACGAGCCCCACAGGGGCCCATGACGATTCGACGAGGTCCCAATGGTCGGACCACACATCATCGGGGTGATGGCTTGCAGCCGGTCATCGCGCTGTGGGCCGATTCGTTGGCGCTTGTGTTACGGGTGGCCGTTTAATGCCTTCTGCGCGGACAGCCGGATGAAATCAGATCCACGGAAGCTGATCCACGGAAGCGTCAGTAGCCTCATTTGAGGGTGGTCGCAGTCGGGCATCATGCCCAAGTGCCCCGCTCCTTAAGTCTGCGAATGCTGTTGTCGCGCGTCAAGATTCTTGGCAGGGCTGTTGAGTCAGTCCCGAAGGAGAACTTGAGAGATGGGTAGACCCCCCGTGATCCCGGCTGAGCGTATGACTCGGATCGTGTTGAGCGTGCTGGCCGGGGAGATGAAGATCGCCGAGGCGGCTCGCCGGGAGAGGGTCAGCGAGCAGTCGATTGGCCGGTGGAAGACTGACTTCCTCGAGGCTGGACAGACCGCGTTGGTCGCGGGCCGCTCGGGTTCTTCGACTCGGGAGCAGCAGTTGGCGGCTGAGGTTGCTGATCTGAACCAGGCTCTGGGTGAAGGTGCTGTTGAGCTACGGGTCTGGAAGAGGTCCGCGGAGGGCCGGTTGGGCCCTTCGAGGACCTCGAGGTGATCCGCGCGCAGGCGGGCATGTCGACCGCGAGGTTCTGCTAGTTGATCGACATGCCCGAGCGGACCTGGCGGCGTTGGCAAGCCCGCGCCCGTGCTGGTGAGCAGGTTAAAGGGCGGTGGCCGCAGCCTGCTCGTGACGCTGCTCGCGAGCAGGTACTGGTTCATGCAACCACGCATACGGCGCGGGGGCACCGCAAGAGCTGGGCGATGGTCCGTCATGACGGACATGTGGTGTCGCAGGCGACGGTGTTGCGAATACTGCGCGATGAAGCTCTGATCCTTCCTGCGCACTACCAGCGTGAGCGTCGCAAGCTGGCCCAGCGGCGCAAGGCCACATTCGCCACCGAGCCCACTGGCCTAAATCATTTGTGGCAACTGGATTTCAGCGATTTCGAGACTACCGCTGGCGGTACGTGGCGGCTGGCCGGCTGCCGTGACTACTGGTCGAAGTACGAGCATCGGTTCCATGTGTCACCGACGGCCAACCAGCACGATGCGATCGATGCCGTCGAGCTGGCCCTGGCCGACTACCAGGCCGTGTTCGGCCGCCGCCTTGCCGATGCATGCAATCTCGATCCCGAGACTGGTGCGCTGCTGCCGGTGGTCACCATCGTCACCGACAACGGCGGCCCGTTCCGGTCCTTTCGGTTCGAGGCGTTCATCGCTTCGCACCCCGAGCTGACCCACTTACGTACCCGGGTGAAGAGTCCTGGCCAAAACGGTTCCCGTGAGCGCGGATTCGGAACACTGAAATACAAGCGGCTCTACATCGACGAGATCGACGATGCCGTCATGCTCGCCAACCGGGCCGAAGATTACCGCGTCGAGTACAACGACATCAGGCCGCACGAAGCACTGGCCTGGAACCGGCCGCGGGAGGTGCACCTGGACCTAGCCGACCCGACCATCCCAACATTTCAAACCAAACAAATCCTGCCAGCGCCTTGACGCGGGACACTAACACTTAACTACTAACGCTCAACCAATTTGCGAGAGTTGAACCGTCCCCGGTTTATGGGTGGCGTGTCCCCGGTGAACGGGTCCGACTCGTATTGGAGTCCTGTGGCCCGATCATGCCCGGCGCTTCGTGTTCAGCATTCTGTGGCCAACGGGATCAACAACGAAGTGCTCGGATGCTTTGGTTTCGCACCTGGCGTAAGACTCAGCCGATCTCGTGGCCCAGTTGGTGTGCTAGCGCCTGGCCGAGGGTCGGCTGGCGGAAACGGTGCCCGAGCGCATGCAGCTTGGCCGGCATGACTCGTTGATCAGCCATCGCTAGTTCCTGAGCACCATGGTGGCCCAACAGAATTCGGGGTCCAATCGACGGCACCGGAAGTACTGCCGGACGGCGCAGCGCCCGGGCGAGTGTCTTGGTGTACTCGCTGTTGCGGACCGGCTCGGGCGCCACGGCGTTGAGCGGCCCGCTCAGCCGGGTGTCGTAGAGGGCGCGGTAGTAGATGTCGAGCAGATCGTCGAGCCCGATCCAGGACAGCCACTGGCGTCCGCTGCCAAGTCGACCCCCCAGCCCCGATGCAAACAGTGGACGCAGCAACTTCAGGGTCCCGCCGCTCGACGCCTGCACAATGCCGGTGCGAACGTGAATCACCCGCAGTCCCTCGTCTGCTGCGGGCGCCGTCGCCGCCTCCCAGTCCGCGACGACGTCGGCGAGGAAACCGTGACCGCGCGAGCTGTCCTCGTCGAGTATCGTGTTGCCGCGGTCGTATCCGTAGAAGCCGATCGCCGATGCGCTGAGGAAGGTGTCCGGCCCGTCCTCGGCGCGTGCGGCCGCCTCGGCCAGCCTGCGGGTCGGCTCGATCCGGGTGTCACGAACCGCTGCTTTGTGCCCATCGGTGAACCTCCCCGCGATCGACGCGCCGGCCAGGTGGACAACGGCGTCGACACCCGACAACATCCCGGGCGTCGGTGCGGCCGGGTCCCACTGGCGTTCGCCCTTGGTCGCGGCGGGTCGACGGACCAGCCGGATGACCTGGTGCCCGCCCGTGGTGAGAAGGGCGCTCAGTGCCGTGCCGACCGTGCCGGATGCTCCGCTGAGCGCAATGACCAGTGGTTTCGCCCCGGCCAGCGCGGCGTCGCGGTGCGCGGCCAGGTCGTCGGCAAGCTGACGATGCCGGTAGGCAAAGGTCGACTTCAACGCCGCGGCCGGGACGGGGGTGTCGACCCGGTCGCGGACTCGGGCGGCATTGTTGCCGGCGTCGCTGAACTCGTGGGCGTGGCGCCACCAACCAATGGCGCGGGGCGGCCACGACCTTGGTCCGTCGCACGACAACACGTCGACGAATCTGTGCGGTGGTTGGAAGCCGTCGGGATCGTGGCGGGCCACCCACCTCAGACCACCGGGAAGCCCGAGGATGGCATGTCCCGAGGCCAGGGATTCCGTTTCTGCCAGCACCGCCATCGGCTGCCATGGTGGGACGAGCCGCGTCATCGCGCCGCGCCGGGTATGCCAGGCGAACACCTCGGAACTGGGATGCTTGACAACACTCTCGTACTCGATTCCCATGGACGTGTCCTCCGGTCTTGGTGCGTGGAGCGCTACTAGAGATGTTCGAAGCTGACGTGATGTTGGATGGCTCACCACCGCTAGGGGTGCGATCTGGGCGTTGCCGGGGTGTCGGCTTGTCTTCTGCGGGTGTTCGGACCCAGCGCGTCATCGTCGGAGGTTGAGGCTGCCGAGTCGCACTAGAAAGAGGCACTGATAACCCGCAAGTTCGGCCTCAACCGGAATTGACGTGAGGGGGAGCGGACCGTACCAGGACGCCTGTTCCACAAACGCAAAGTCCGGTTTGAGACGTGTCGGTCGCAGCTTCCGGTCCAGCCGACCAGTTTCGTCGACCGGACCGAACGGATCGCCGCGACTGGAGACCTGGTGCGGGAGGTGCCCTCAGGCCGTGGCGTCGATCGCGCTGATAGTGAGTTCGAAGGGGCCCTGCTGCTTGTCAAGAATGTAGACCGAAACCTGGCTGATGCTTGAAGGGTCCAGAGTCTGCGGCGCGTTGGGTGCGGGACCGAGGCGCTTGCCAACCGGCTGGAAGCCCTCAATGGGAAGGTCGTAGATTCGCTGGACGGCGGCCTCGGTCGGGAAACGCTGGATGTAGGACCATGGCTGCCCTGCAGTGCCCACCTTCAATATGTACGTCTTACCGTCGCCCAGAGCGTGCACGCGGAGCGACTTCGCGCCTGTTGCTCTTCGCCCGATATCCGAGTCCTGCGGACTGCGGGCCGAGGCGAACCCACCATTGTTCTCCAGCGAGACGTTGCCCGAGAACACGAGGCCACCATCTCCGAACGTGATTCTCGAGGTGGACAGACCGCCCATGACGGGGTCGTTGACCGTTGTCCAGGTGGCCACTTCGCTGGCATCGTCGAGATCGACGAGAACGACGTCGGGCCCTTCAGGTCCAACTGCCTGGGGGGACGA
>DAOUYK010000038.1 GCA_030666145.1 Mycolicibacterium sp.
GCCCTACTGCCCTTTCTGATTGTTTTGGCATTCCTGCCAGTCCGGCGAACTCGGCCCGTCGGTTCACCCGCCCGGCCATGGCACCCTCCGACGGCCGCGCGCGGCGCCGCATTGATCGTCATGGGAGCAGTGATCTCCGGATTTACCGGAGGCGCACTAGCCGGCATCACCCTCGGTTTTCGGTATCTTCTGCGGAGGCGCCAAAAATTTTGGCATGCAATCACAGTCGGCGCTGCCGCCTCCGGGATGATCTTGGCCGGTGCCGTGCTCAGTCAGTATCCTTGGCGTTCGGTGGAGGGATACGTGGGGCACTCGGCCGGTGTGCAGTTCTTCGCCCTGGTGTCCGTCGTCGCGGTGGCTGTATCGGCACTGACAGTCGACGACGAAAATGGCTGACACGGCCCAGATCAGCGCGCAACAACAGGCTCGATGACCTCGTCGACCGCACTATCCAACGGCGTCGGGTCAACACGCCTCTCCCAGCGCCGCAAAGCATTCCGGCATGGTGACTCCACCAGCGCATAGCTGACCGCTGCAATGGCGAAGCCGAAAGCCACCGTCAGCATCAGTACAACCGGCATATGTCCGTTGAAAGCAAACTCGCCGATCACCGGGAACACCATCGCCAGCGCAGCCAGATGCCAGACGAACAACCCATAGGACCAGCGCCCGAGCGTGACCATCGTGGCACTGCCCAGGACCCTGTGCGAGGTATCGGGCCGGTCCAAAACCAGCGGCGCCAGCAGCGCCCCAGCCACGATCGCCCCCATCGCGATCTTGACGGTGAACTGACCGACGTCGCCAGGCGTAAGCCCCTCCGGACCGGCCAGCGGTGAAGACGCCACGAGGAAAGCGACGAGCGCGACGACCGCCATCAAGACACGGCGCCGGGCCAGCCGATGCACCCACCCGACCGGCCGGACGGTCAGCTCGGCGAGCAACATCCCCGACGCGAACCACGATAAGAACGCCGGCGGCCAGTTCAGCGGGTTGACACCGTAAGGGGGGCTCAGGGCGATCAGCTGCCATAGCAACCCCCAGCCGAGACTTGCGACAGCGACGGCGAAGATGACACCAATGCGCGCCCGGGGTGGCACCCACCGAATCAGCAGTGCCAAGAACGGCAGCGCAACGTAGAAGGCCACTTCCACCGACAGGCTCCACATCTGAGTCAGGCCCGCCGTCAGCGTCAGCGGCACATAGATCTGGGTCAACGTCAGATTCGCCAGCCATACCGTCAGGTCTGCGTTCGCGTCCGGAATCAAGGTCAGGATGACCACCACCGCTACCAGGTAGCCCGGCATGATTCGCACGATGCGAGCGCGCAGGTAATGCCCGGTCGGGGGTCGCGATCGCAGGCCGCGCGCCGCTGCCGCATGCCCGCGCCATAGCAGGAATCCGGACAGGGCGAAGAACACGGCCACCGCAAGGTCGAATCGACCGAACAGCCGCCCGGAGACTCCGCCGGTGTGCCCAGTCTGAAAGGCGACGTGAGTGACGACCACTCCGATCGCCGCGCAGGCGCGCATGCCCTCCACGGCAGGCAGGAAGCTCCGCGTCCCGCCGACGGTGTCAGCGTCCGCCATCGGCACACCCATCGCCGACAAGGTTCCAGACACGGGAAACAGTGTGCCCGCCCACTCAGCGAGACGAAAACAGGTAGCGATGCCCGCGCAGACCATTCCGGCCGGAGGGCTTCGTGAACAAATCCGCGAAGAGGTTGCGATGAGCGCCGAAGATAGCTTGTGCTGTTAGGGTCGAACCGGTTTTGCCCTCACCACTCAGGTAGGGGCCAGTGGCGGTGCGCGAAGGGAGATAGGTATTGAATCGCGCAGTTGCGCTGCGGATCGCCGCGTGCGGAATCATGGGGCTCGGAGCGGCCCTGCTCATTGCCGCCCTACTGCTATCCACCTACACGACTAGCAAGCTTGCCAAGATCCCGCTGAACATCGACGCCACGCTGATCAGCGACGGCACCGGTGACGCTTTCGATCCGGAATCCCTGAACACTCAGCAGTTCGTCATCGATAAAGACGTAGCGCTGGTGTTGCAGAAACAGATCACCGTGGAGTCGCCGTCCAACGCCGACGTGGTCACCCTGCAGGTCGGCAGCTCGCTGCGGCGCAGTGATCAGCAGCAGGACAACGGCCTGCTGCTGGCGATGGTGGACACGGTGACGCTGGACCGCAAGACCGCGCTTGCGGTGTCGAGCGAGAGCAACCCAGGCGGCGCCGTCCAGAAGCCTCGCACGATCAAAGACGAAAGCCCCCCGACGAATATCGCCTTGCCGCACGAAGGGCTGGCCTACCGTTTCCCGTTCGACACCGAGAAGAAGACGTACCCGTTCTTCGATCCCATCGCCCAGAAAGCGTTCGACGCCAACTACTCAGGTGAAGACGACGTCAACGGGCTGACTACTTACAAATTCATCCAGAACGTCGGCTACGACGCTGACGGCAAGCTCGTCGATCCGCTGAAGTACTCCTCGCTGTACGACGACGACGCCGACAGCCATGTGACAGCAGCCGCCAGTCTGTGGGGCATCGAAGGTGGCCCCGACGAAGAGATCACGATGACGCGCTACTACGCCGCACAGCGCACATTCTGGGTCGACCCGGTGTCGGGGACGATCGTCAAACAGACCGACCGCGCCCACCACTACTACGCGCGCGAAGCCCTCGAACCCGAGGTGACGTTCGCCGATTTCAGTGTGACCACCAATGAGGAGTCGGTCGAATCCCAGGTGGCGGCCGCCCGGGAAGAACGCGACACGATCGCTCTGTGGGGCCGCATCCTGCCCATCAGCTTCACCGCGTTGGGACTCATCGCCCTGGTTGGCGGCGCGCTGCTGGGCACATTCACCCTGCGTGCAGAGTCGATGCTGATCGATCCAGGCCTCGACGACACCGGCCAGCGGTTCTTCGGCGGCCGTGGCGATGAGGGTGAACCGGTCCCCGGGGCGGAAGCCAAGACCGAGAAACTTCCCGCCCAGCGGCCGTCTGATCCCTCTCCGGACAAACCCGTCTGATCGCTCTGCGGAGGCACCCGGCGGCGGCGCCGCTGTATTCGCTGGCGCTGACCCTCGCGGTGACGGCGCCGCTGTTCACCCCTGGGTATCTGCTGCTCCGCGACGCAGTGTCCACGCCGCGGTCCTATTTGTCCGATTCGGCCCTGGGCCTGTCTCAGGCCGCGCCGCGGGCACTGCCGCAGGATTACGCGGTGGCGCTGGCATCAGCGGTGCTAGACGGCGGCGTGGTGGTCAAGACGCTTCTGATCCTCGGTCTGTGGCTAGCCGGCTGGGGTGCGGCGCGGCTCGCGGCCTGCGTGCTGCCCGACGCCGGCGTCGCGGGCCAGTGTGTCGCCGCCACCATCGCGATCTGGAATCCCTATGTCGCAGAACGACTTGTGCAGGGTCATTGGAGCCTGCTATTGGGCTATGGCTGCCTACCTTGGGTGACGGTGACGGTGCTGAAATTGCGGGCCGACCGACCAGAGTCCCGTTTCGGCGTAAACGAATTTTCGCTGCTGTTCTGGGTAGCGCTGGCGGGGCTGACGCCGACCGGACTGATACTGGCCGCCACGATCGCCCTGGTATCTGGGTTGGCACCAGGTGGTGGCCGATCGCGAACATATTGCGCTCTGCTGAGCGTGGGCTCAGCCACGGCTGCTGCGCTGCCGTGGCTGGTCGCCTCTGTCGTCGCGGGGGGATGGGCCTCCACCGCCGATGAGTCGGGGGTGCCGGCGTTTGCCGCGCGCGCCGAGCCAGGGCTGGGCACTCTAGGGAGCTTGGCGAGTCTCGGTGGCATCTGGAACGCAGAGGTGGTGCCTGACTCGCGGAAAACGCTTTTCGCGCTTTTGTCGGCCGCCGTACTGCTGACCGTGGTTGCAGTAGGGGTGCCGTTGCTTTTGCGTCGCCGGCGCGCGGTGCCGTTACTCGTCCTCGCTGCGGCCGCTGTCGTACTTCCCGCAGTAATGGCGACCGGTCCGGGTCTCGGGGCGCTGGAGGCCGCCGTCCGCGCAGCACCGGGGTTGGGCGTGCTCCGCGATGGCCAGAAGTGGGTGGCGCTGGCTGTGCCCGGGTACGCCCTGGCCGGGGCCGCCGCAGGCATCACCCTGCGCCCCCGCATACCCGCGGTCGCCACAGCGGCGGTGTCCTGTGCAGCACTGGTGGCGGCGCTCCCCGACTTGGCGTGGGGTGTCGGCGGCCAGGTGTCCCCCGTGCAGTACCCCCCGGGGTGGTCGGCCGCGGCCTCCATCATCAACACCGATCCCCGCCCGGTCGCGGTATTGCCCGTCGACAGCATGCGCCAGTTCACCTGGGCAGGTGACGCCCCAGTGCTAGACCCGTTGCCACGATGGGTGCGGGCCGACGTCTTCAGCACCGGTGACCTGAACATTTCCGGACACACGGTGCGCGGCGAGGGTGCCTACGCCCGCGAGGTTCAGCGGCTGTTGATCTCGGGGGCCGACCGGGGGCGGCTTGCCGCCGCCGGCGTTGGGTGGGTGGTCGTCGAAGGCCCGACCCCCGGTCTGGCGCTGCCGGTGGCATACAGCGACGCGGACGTGACCGTCTACGCCGTAGGCGGGGACGCGACTGCCCCCGCACACCGAAGCCTGATGCTCGCAGCGCACGCGGTGTGGCTGAGCCAGCTGGGGTTCGGCCTTGGCGGGATGCTGGTGGCGAGGCTGCGTCGGCGACGGAGTCGGGCCCTACCCCCGACGCCGTCTCAATAACGTTCGCGGCGGCTGGCGTCAGCGGTATACGCGGCATCGCCGCAACGCGGTCCGATCATCCCGCTGGCGCGGCGTCCGGCGTGCACTGACTCCAGCACCACCCGCATCGCATCACCGCTCTGTTTCCAAGAGAACTCACCGCTGCGGAACTGGGCTTTGGCACCCAGTTGCTCTCGTAGTACCCCGTCGGACAGCAGCCGTTCGACTCCGTCCACGAGGCCCTCATGGTCGTCGACGAGCAGGCCGGTGACTCCATCAACGATGGAGTCCGACAAACCGCCGGAGCACCGGTAACCGATAGTGGGAACCCCATGTTGTGCTGCCTCGACGACCGCAAGACCCCACCCTTCCTTACGGGATGGCAGCAGCTGCACCCAGCTACGGCTCAGCACAGCGTGTTTGGTGGCGTCATCGACGTGGCCATGGAACGTCACCGCGTCTGAAATACCGAGCAAGTCGGCATGCTCGACGAGTCGCTGCGCCCACCAACCGCCCCCGAGCACGTCCAGATGCAGACCGGGGATCTGTGAGCGCAGGCGAGCGATAGCCCCCAAGGCGTCCTCGATCTGCTTGTGCGGCACCAGCCGGGACAGCACCACGACCCGTGGCGTCCCCACCCGGGGCACGGCCAGCGTGGCCTCGGGTGCGGCGTCGACTCCATTTCGGACGATCGCGACGCTGGCCAACTCCACTCCGAGGATGGCGAGATCCCGTGCCGATGGAAGCGACACGGTGACGTACTGGTTCCGTCGATGGACGCGTGGCGACACCTGCGATTCAACGAACCACCCGATGCGGCCCATCACCGGCCCTGCGACTGGCCACTGCTGGCGGTGACAGTGATGCACGAGCACGACGGCCCTCCGGCCGTACACCAGCCTCGCTAGGAACGGCAGCCCGTTCTGCGTGTCGACAATCACGCTGGGGTGCACGTCGCGCAGCGGGCCCAGACCGATCCTGGCCGCAGCCATCGCTAGCAGCGCCCACACATAGACCGAGTAGCGCCCGCCGGCGCGTTGAATCTGGATCCCGTCGAGGACCTCGCGGCGAGCGGCGCCCGGATAGCGGGCAGTGCGCAGCGTGACGCGGATCCCGGACTCGGCGAGCTGCGCACCGATGCGCTGCAGGTAGGTCTCACTGCCCCCGCCCTGCGGGTGGCCGATGTCGCGCCAGCACAGCATCAGCACGGATTGGACCCGCGCAGGCTGGGGCTGGGAAGGAGGCAGGGGGTCGGACATCGCGGATAAGACTAGTCGTGTTGACGATGCGGGTGAGGCACGAGCCCGAGGAGGAGCACGATGAGCTGATCCAGCGCACTCTAAGGTAGCCGGGATGGCGGCAACGGACCTTCTGGCGCGGCGGGCGACGCTGTCGAGATCGCTTCGCCTGCTGGCTGGGTTCCGCTTCGAGCAGAGCGATCCGGACCGGTTCTACGGCGCGGTGGCCGCCGACACGGTCGCGATGGTGTCCGATCTGTGGGCTTCGGTCAACGGTTCGACACCGATGGGCCTGACGCTGCTCGATGTCGGTGGCGGGCCGGGCTACTTCGCGTCGGCGTTCACCGACGCCGGCTTCCGCTACATCGGCGTCGAGCCCGATCCTCGCGAGATGCACGCGGCAGCGCCCCGTCTCCACCGACGTGCGGGCGTCTTCGTCCGAGCGTCGGGCATGGCGTTGCCCTTCGCCGATGCCAGTGTGGACATCTGCCTGTCGTCCAATGTCGCCGAGCACGTCCCCGAGCCGTGGCTGATGGGCGAGGAGATGTTGCGGGTCACCCGACCAGGTGGCCTGGCGGTGCTGTCCTACACAGTGTGGCTAGGCCCATTCGGGGGCCATGAGATGGGGCTGACTCACTACCTCGGTGGCCGCTGGGCGGCTGACCGTTACGCACGCAAACACGGCCACAGGGCCAAGAATGACTACGGTTCGTCGTTGTTCGCGGTATCTGCGGCCGAGGGCCTGAAATGGGCCGCTCGTTCCGGCACACTGATCGCCGCGTTTCCCCGCTACCACCCTCGATGGGCCTGGGGTCTTACTCGGGTGCCCGTCTTCAGGGAGTTCACTGTGAGCAATCTGGTGCTGGTGCTGCTTCCGTCCAGGCCCGATTGACCATCTGATTGCAACAAGTTCTCGTTTTTCCGCGCGGTCGGTAGTGTGGCGCGCATGACACAAAGCACGGCAGTCAAGACAGCCCCCGTCAAGTCGCGTTGGGACAAACTGTTCATCGGCGGTAAGTGGGTCGAGCCGGCCACCTCCGACGTGATCGAGGTGTACTCCCCGGCTACCGGTGAGCTGGTCGGGCAGGTTCCGCTGGCCTCGGCCGCCGACGTCGATGCCGCGTGCGCGGCCGCCCGTAAGGCGTTCGACGAGGGGCCGTGGCCGCAGATGGCCCCTACAGAGCGCGCGGAGATCCTCGGCCGAGCTGTGAAAATCATGGGGGAACGCGCCGAGGAGTTGAAGCTGCTGCTTGCCGCCGAAACCGGCCAGCCACCGACGATCGTCGACATGATGCAGTACGGGGCCGCTGTGTCGTCCTTCAACTACTTCGTCGGCGCCGCGGACAAGTTCGCCTGGCAGGAGATCCGTGATGGGATCTACGGCCAAACTCTGGTGGTCAAGGAGCCGATTGGGGTAGTTGGCGCCGTCACGGCATGGAATGTGCCGTTCTTTCTCGCCGTCAACAAGCTCGGGCCTGCACTGCTTGCCGGATGCACCGCAGTGCTCAAACCTGCCGCCGAGACCCCGCTGTCGGTTTTCGCGATGGCGGGGATGTTCGCGGAGGCGGGACTACCCGAGGGCGTGCTCTCGATCGTGCCCGGCGGTCCCGAAACTGGGCATGCACTGACTTCCAACGCTGAAGTGGACAAGTTCACCTTCACCGGCAGCTCGCTGGTCGGCAAGGAGATCGGCAAGCTCGCCGCCGAGAAGCTCAAGCCGTGCACGCTGGAGCTGGGTGGCAAGTCGGCAGCCATCATTCTCCAAGACGCCGACCTGGATTCAACCCTGCCGATGCTCGTTTTCTCCGGTCTGATGAACAGCGGGCAGGCCTGTGTAGGGCAGACCCGGATTCTGGCACCGCGGTCGCGCTATGACGAGGTCGTAGAAAAACTTGCCGAAGCTGTCCGAAACATGACGGTTGGCCTGCCTGATGACCCCGCTGCGATGGTCGGCCCGCTGATCAGTGAGAGGCAGCGTGAGCGCGTCGAGGGCTACATCAAGAAGGGCGTCGAGGAAGGCGCGCGCATTGTCACCGGCGGTGGCCGCCCCGACGGGCTCGACGATGGCTGGTTCGTCCAGCCGACGGTGTTCGCCGACGTTGACAATTCGATGACCATCGCCCAGGAGGAGATCTTCGGACCTGTTCTCGCGGTGATCCCCTACGAGGACGAAGACGACGCCGTGCGCATCGCCAACGACTCGGTGTACGGTCTGGCCGGCAGCGTCTACACGACCGACAACGACAAAGCGGTGCAGATCGCACGCAGGATCCGCACCGGCACTTACGCGGTCAACATGTACGCGTTCGATCCCGGCTGCCCGTTCGGCGGATTCAAGAACTCGGGCATTGGCCGCGAGAACGGCCCCGAAGGCATCGCAGCGTACTGCGCACCAAAGAGCATCCTGCTGCCATTCGGCTACACCCCGGCCATTTGAGGCGGCCCACTCATCAGAACCCGTCTTCGGACAATTCCATGGCGGTGAGGTCAACAGCCTGTATGACCGCGCTCTGGGCGGTCAGCGCAGGCAGGATGTTTCTAGCGAAGAACTTCGCCGTCACGACCTTTCCGGCGTAGAAATTTCGGTCATGCTCACTGACATCGCCGTCCAATGCGGCCAGAGCGACCTCGGCCTGATGCAGCAGCAGCCAGCCGATGAGCAGGTCCCCGACTGCGAGCAGGAACGAGACCGATGCCAGACCGAGTCGATACAGCTCACTAGAGTTCTCCTGTGAGCCGAGCAGGAACTTGGTCATCGTGGCGACCATGTCCTGCACGTCGTCGACGGCAGTGGCCAGCAACGCGCGCCCTTCGGCGAGTTCCGGTCGGGCCGAGCCGTCGTCTAGGAATTGGCGCAGTTGCGTCACCACGTGGGTGAGTGCCCCACCCTGATCCCTGGCGATCTTGCGGAAGAAGAAGTCCTGCGCCTGGATCGCGGTCGTGCCTTCGTAGAGCGAGTCGAGTTTGGCGTCACGGATGTACTGTTCGATTGGGTAGTCCTGTAGGAACCCTGATCCGCCGAAAGTCTGCAGTGACTCCGTCAGGCATTGATAGGCACGCTCGGAGCCCACTCCCTTGACAATCGGCAGCAGCATGTCGTTGACGCGGTTCGCCATCGAAGCGTCTGCCCCGGAAACGATCTCAGCGACGACCCCGTCCTGATGCGCCGCGGTGTAGAGATAAAGTGCGCGCAGCCCCTCGGCGTAGGCCTTCTGGGTGAGCAGCGCCCGGCGTACGTCCGGGTGCGCGATAATCGGCACGCGTGGCGCACTCTTGTCCGCCATCTTCGTCATGTCGGCGCCCTGGATCCGACTCTTCGCATAGTCCAGCGCGTTGAGGTATCCGGTAGATAGTGTGGCGATTGCCTTGGTGCCCACCATCATTCGCGCGTACTCGATTACCTTGAACATCTGGGCGATGCCATTGTGAGTTTCGTTGACCAGCCACCCGGCGGCCGGGATGCCGTGCTGACCGAAGGTCAACTCGCATGTCGCGGAGGCCTTCAAACCCATCTTGTGCTCGAGGCCGGTAACAAAGACTCCGTTGCGTTCCCCAGGAACGCCAGTCTCTGAATCGAAGTGGAACTTCGGCACCAGGAACAGGCTGAGGCCCTTGGTGCCCGGTCCAGCGCCCTCCGGCCTGGCCAGCACCAAATGCACGATGTTCTCGAACAGGTCGTCAGTGTCGCCGTTGGTGATGAAGCGCTTGACACCGTCGAGATGCCAGGTGCCGTCTGGTTGCTGGATTGCCTTGGTACGGCCTGCCCCTACGTCGGAGCCGGCATCTGGTTCGGTAAGAACCATCGTTGCGCCCCAGCTGCGCTCGATCATCAACGACGCCCAGTGCCGCTGTTCCTCGTTGCCGATGGCGTAAACGGTGTCGGCCATCATCGGGCCGGCCAGATACATGAACGCCGCGGGCTGAGCACCGAGCGCGAATTCGGTGATCGCCCACTCCACCATCGAGGGTGCGGGCACCCCGCCGATGTCCTCTGTCATCCCGACACGAAACCACTCCCCGTCGCGCCAAGCCCTGAGAGCCTTCTTGAAGGGTTCGGGGATGCTCACGGTATGGGTTGCGGGGTCGAATCTCGGTGGGTCGCGGTCGGTGTCGGCGAAGGCTTCCGCCAACGGTCCCTCGGCCAACTTGGAGGCCTCTTCGAGCATGTGGCGCACCGACTCGCCATCGAGTTCCCCGAACGCGCCTGTCGCGAACACCTTCTCCAGTGCCAGTATCTCGAACAGGTTGAACTCGAGGTCGCGAACATTGCTCCTGTAGTGGCCCATATTGCGCCTTCCGCCATCTCGGATTATCACTGTTTTTCTGAGCTCACCGACAGCCTACGGCCCAGCTCGCGGCCATCGGCCGGATCAACATTTTCAGCGTCGGCTGCCGGGTTCGCCACAATCCATTCGTAGGTATCGGCTCCCATCACCAGCGCTCCAATCGTTTCCATGAACGGTTCGATATTGAAAGGGCCGTCGGGATCGGTGTTGCGGGAAATCAGCCAATCCAGGCTGGCCTTCTCGTCGACGATGCAGCCGTCGAGGGTGGCGGCGGCGTAGTAGACGCACGGCATCTCAGGCCCCCCGTCGTGTCGAGTCCCCCCGTCGTGTCGAGCGGGTCACCAGGCCCGCCATGCGCACCGTGGCGCCGAGCATGCCCTGTCCAGGTGGGCTGCGTACGGCCCCCGATCCGGGTCAGATTTGGGTGAACGTGCCCATTGGCGGCTGGTTGTCTGCATAATCAGCCATAAGTGCATTCTGGAGGGAATGACTATGGGTTATTCCGATCCTCCGGCGACCCCCGGAGACGTTGCGGGTTTGAACCTGTCAGGGCTTCGACGCACCCAACTTCGTAAGCATGACTTCGATGAAGGGGCTCCCCAGGTACACCACGACACTCTGGTCCTGCCGGCTGGCACGTCGGCAAACGACGCGCGGGATGTCGCCGAGAGGAAGGCCAGCCAACGCGTGTCTCCCGATCAACAAGCCTCGTTCGTGTACTTGCACGGACACAGCCCCGTCCCCGACGACGACACACATGTGGAGTGGCGCTACAGCTACCAGCAGATGTCATGAGTTCAGTCACCGTCCGGCGCACGGTCAGCAGAAAGAACGGACACCGAGCCCCGCGTCTGACTCACATCGCTGACTCACCCCCAAAAGCAGGGTGACTCAACATAACCAGCCTCCAGACTCGCCGAAGCGGGCAAACCCGCCTTCGGCCGCCGGTGCACCGCCGGTCGCAATACCATGTACCCAAGGACGACCAAGACCACGGTGACGTTCCGGGCTCGATTCAGTCTTCGACCTTGACGGGTCGCCGCGGGTAATGAATTCTTCGGTCGGGCACAGCGATGCTTGCGATAGCCCACTTGCCGGTAGTCCTTGCTGGGTAAGATCACCGAAAATAGAACACGTCGCGCTTCGACGCCGAGGGGGTCATCGTGAGCTCGCCAGACATCGACCCGTCCGAGGTCACCAAGTGGGATCCGGTGCTCACCGAACGGGTGATGACCCTTCTCAAACCGTTCCTCAAGGGTTATCACCGCGCCGAGGTGCGCGGCCTGGAAACATTCCCCGAGGGGGGCGCCCTAGTGGTGGCCAACCACTCCGGCGGCTTGTTCACTATGGACGTTCCCGTGTTCGCAAGCGGCTTCTACGAGAAATTCGGCTTCGGCCGGCCCGTATACACTTTGAGCCACGACATGTTGATGATCGGTCCCACGGGAACGTTCTTCAAGAAGGCCGGATTCATTCCCGCCAACCACAAGAATTCCGATGAGGCACTGCGCTCGGGCGGCGTCGTCGTCGTGTTCCCCGGCGGAGACTACGACGTCTACCGGCCGTCGCTGAGCGCAAACACGATCGACTTCGACGGCCGTACCGGCTACATCCGGGCTGCCCTCAACTCGGGCGTTCCCATCGTGCCGACTGTCGGGATCGGCGGCCAGGAGAGCCAGCTGTTCCTCACCCGCGGAACCGATGTGGCCAAAGCGCTGGGACCTATCGCCCGGCTCTTCCGCGCAAAGATCCTCCCGGTGTCGTTCGGATTCCCGTTCGGTCTGTCGGTAGTCCTTCCGGTAAATGTGCCGCTACCGGCCAAGATCACCATGAAGGCGCTGCCGCCTATCGACATCATCGAGGAGTTCGGCGAGGACCCTGACATTGACGAAGTCGACTCACACGTCCGCCGGGTGATGCAGAGGGCCCTCGACGAGTTAGCCAAAGAACGTCGCCTTCCGGTGCTGGGCTGAGTCGGGCGGAGTCAATGGCAATCACCGACCCCCTCACCCAAACCCTGGGCCTCCTGTCCTCGATGGTGCGCGCAGGCGTCCTGGCGCCGATGCGCCCCGACAAGTACGTGCGCATCGCCACCCTGATGCAGCGGGAGAACATGGCGATCACCTCCGGATTCGCCGCGTCCGCACAGCGCTGCCCGGACCGGGCCGGCCTCGTCGACGAGCTGGGGATTCTGACCTGGCGACAGCTCGACCGGCGAGCCGATGCGTTGGCCGTCGCACTGCAGGCGCTGCCCGGCGGCCAGCCGGACGTCATCGCCCTGATGGCCCGCAATCATCGCGGATTCGTCGACGCATTGATCGCCGCCAACCGAATCGGCGCAGACGTTCTGCTGCTGAACACCTCCTTTGCCGGTCCCGCCCTCGCCGAAGTCGTGCACCGGGAGGGTGAGGGAAAGTCGGTCGCGGTGATCTACGACGAGGAATTCAGCGAAACGGTCGACCGCGCGCTGGCCGACAGTCCCGCCACCACCCGCATCGTCGCGTGGACCGAAAGCCCGGAGACGTCCCCGACCGTCGAGCAGATGATCACCGAACACGAGGGGCAGGAGCCGGAGCGCTCCAGCACGAAAAGCAACGTGATCTTACTGACATCCGGCACCACCGGAACACCGAAGGGCGCCAAACATTCCGGCGGTGACCCGAGCGTGCTCAAAGCAATCCTCGACCGGACTCCTTGGCGTACAGAGCAAACTGTTGTCATCGTCGCGCCGATGTTCCACGCCTGGGGGTTCTCGCAACTCGCCTTCGCGGCATCCATGGCATGCACGATCATCACGCGTCGCAAGTTCGATCCCGAAGCCACCCTCGACCTCATCGATCGGCACCGCGCCCATGGGCTGGTCGTCGTACCGGTGATGTTCGACCGCATCATGGACCTTCCCGAGGAGGTCCTCGATAAGTACAGCGGCCGCTCACTGCGCTTCGCAACGGCATCCGGTTCACGCATGCGCCCAGATGTCGTCATCGACTTCATGGACCGATTCGGCGATGTCATCTACAACAACTACAACGCCACCGAGGCGGGGATGATCGCCACCGCCACGCCGCGTGACCTTCGTGCCGCACCCGACACTGCAGGAAAACCCGCCGGCGGCACCAAGATCCTGGTCCTCGACGCAGAGCTGAACGGAGTTCCTACCGGTGAGGTCGGCAGCATCTACGTCCATAACTCCACCCAGTTCGACGGCTACACCTCGGGGAAAACCAAGGACTTCCACGAAGGCTTCATGTCGTCAGGCGACCTCGGTTATCTCGACGACGCAGGAAGGCTGTTTGTCGTCGGCCGCGACGACGAGATGATCGTCTCCGGCGGAGAGAACATCTACCCAATCGAGGTGGAGAAAACGCTGGCCACCCACCCCGACGTTGCCGAGGCCAGCGTACTCGGGGTCGATGATGAGGAGTTCGGCCAGCGCCTGGAGGCGTTCGTCGTGCTTGCTCCCTGCGCTAAAGCCACATCAAAGACGCTAAAGCAGCACGTCCGCGACAACCTGGCGAACTACAAGGTGCCGCGGGCCATTACCGTCCTGGACGAACTCCCCCGGAGCATCACGGGCAAGATCTCCCGGAAGGAGTTGCGGGACCGGGTAGGTACACCAAAGAAACGCAAGGCAGCTACGCCCAAGAAACAGCAAGCGGGCACGACGAAAAAGAGCCAGACAGCTACACCCCAGAAACGCAAGGCGGGCACCGCACAAAAGGGCCAGACAGCTACGCCGCGGAAACCCAAGGCTGCTACGCCGCAGAAAGGGGCTCGCAAGGGTAAGCCACCCAATGGTTAAACCAAGGCCATTGCTGCGCGCCCTCGCCGAGCTGGCGAACGCCGCCAACGGTGCGCGCCCGCTCGCCCGTCAGGGCTACCCCACGCTCCCGGTGTTCGCGTTCGCGTGGCCGACCTCAGAGATGTCGCCGCTGTACATGGTGGTCTCCATGCTGGACGCGGCGCGCCGCGGCATCCGCGGTGACTTCAAAGGGCGGCAAGGTCGGATCGCATTGGTGCTCACCATGCTCGCCTGGAGCGTACTGTGGTTGATCCACCGCCGAAACGTTCTGTCACAACCTTACTTCGAGGACCCCTTGCGGGAAGCGCTCGGCGACGACTATCAGATGATCGTTGAGAAAGCCAAGCCCAACCGACGCCGAGTCGTCGGCAGGCCACCCCATGGACTGGTCCGGCGCCGCTACGTCGAGAAGGCGGACACCGTTCAGTACGGCCCGCACCCCCGCGTGAACCGGGCCGACATCTGGCGTCGTACAGAGCTACCCCGAGACGGAAAAGCGCCTGTACTACTTCAGGTTCCGGGCGGCGCCTGGGCGATCGGGATGCGCCGACCGCAGGCCTACCCGATGCTCAGCCACCTCGCCGACCATGGGTGGGTCTGCGTGTCGATCGACTATCGGGTCAGCCCGCGCAACACCTGGCCCGATCACATGGTGGATGTCAAACGCGCACTCGCCTGGATCAAGGAGCACATCGCCGAGTACGGAGGTGACCCGGACTTCGTGGCGATTACCGGCGGTTCGGCCGGCGGACATCTATCTGCACTAGCAGCCCTGAGTGCCGACGACCCGCAGTTCCAGCCCGGCTTTGAGGACGCCGACACATCTGTGGTGGCCGCCGTTCCGATCTACGGGCGCTACGACTGGGTCTCCTCACAAGGCCACGGCCGCAAGGAGTTTCTGGCCTTCCTGCAGAAGCTCGTCGTGAAGAGGCCGATCGTGGGAAACCGGCAGATCTATGTCGACGCATCGCCGAGCCACCGGGTGCGTGCGGACGCGCCGCCGTTCTTTATTCTTCACGGACAAGATGATTCGATGATCCCGGTCCACGAAGGTAGACAGTTCGCGACGGCTCTGCGCGAGGTCTCCACATCGCCGGTTGTGTATGCCGAGATCCCGCACGCTCAGCACACTTTCGACTTCTACTACGGTTCGCCGCGGGCGCACTACACCGCTCAGGCGGCCGAGGAGTTCCTCTACTGGATAAAGGCCAAACGCGACGTCTCCACTGAGGAGCCGACTCGGGCTAAGGCGCCCTAGCGGTCGGGACAACCGTCAAAGTTTCGGGAAGCCCCGCCGCGGCACGGATCTCAATGAAGGCCTCGGCCATGGCATCGGTCAGTTCATGCGGATCCTCTAGCGTCATGCCGTCTGCCAGCACCGAGATGTTGAGTTGATCGACGTAGCTCCAGACCGTGATGTTCAGACCGCTGCCCATCGTCAACGGGCCGACCGAGTAGATCTCCGTCACCAGTGCGCCACCGACCCGGGCACGTTCCCGCGGTCCCGGCACGTTGGAGATCGGAATGTTCATCACCTTGTTCTGGCCGTCCTTGTTCGACAGCCAGCGGAACATCGCCTCGATAGGCGCCGGCGGGAAATAGGCCGACCATCTGCTCACCAGTTCCGGTCCGACGAGGGTGTTGCTCTCTTTACCGGCTGCGGCTGCTTCGTGGGCTGCGCGCACGCGCTCCAGGGGAGCTTCGAGGTCTACCGGAAGGCTGACCAGCACACCAGTGAAGTAGTTGCCGGAAATACGGTCCGCGGAGAAGTCGAAGCTGATCGGGACCGATGCCAGCAACGGATGGTCGGCCTGACCGTCATAGCGCAGGAGCAGCTTCCGCAGGGCGCCAGCCGATATGGATAAGACCATGTCGTTTATCGTGACGCCGAGATGTTTGCCGGTCTGCTTGACATCCTCCAGCGACAGGGTGGCGGTGGCGAATCGTCGCTTGGCATCGATCATGTGGTTCATGAAGGACGGCGGAGGTGTGAACGGGCGGGTCAATTCGGGAGACAGCTTGCGGGAACTACTGCGCACCCGACGCACACCCTCCGCGGTGTACCGCAAGACGGATGGCAACCTGGCGATCTGACGCAGGTGGTCGGTGAACGCCGACCGCACGAGCTTGCCTTTGGACGGCTCGGGGTCAGCGACATAGGAATCCCCTTCGGCCCTGGTGCCGTCTTGCAGATCCATGCCGCGAGCCAGCAGGTTCGCCGAGGCGACACCGTCGGCCAAGGCATGGTGGATCTTGCCGAGCACGGCGATGCGACCATCGGCCAGCCCCTCGAGGAGGTACATCTCCCACAGTGGGCGACCGCGGTCCAGCGGGGTGCTTGCGATCCGGCCGACGGCTTCGTCTAGTTGGCGGCGGCCGCCGGGCGAGTCGACCCGATAGGGCCGGACGTGGTACTCCAGGTCAACCTCGGCGTTCTCCCGCCACATCGGATGGTGGAACTTGAACGGAATACCGATCAACTCGTAGCCGAACGGGTCCAGTTTGTGGAGCCGGCTCTGGATGACTGTGCGCAGCTGCTCGATACCGAAGGTCGGGCCGCCATCTTGTCCGAGGACTTCGTCGAGTTTGATCACCGCCAGCTTCAGCGTGTGCATGTGCACACTCGGAGTCTCGCTGTACAGAAGTACAGCGTCCCATCCACTGAGCCTCTTCATTGCAACACCTCCCACCCGGAGGCGTTCTATATAACGTGCTTGGCGCCGATCAGGCTTCGGTTTCGGTGAATATGGTTGAGGAACAATCCAATTGCCGTCGACGCGGTGCCCGTTCGAGCCCCGTCCGTGATATCGAAACCATGCCCCGCACCGGGCAGTTCGACATAACCGACCACCGAGCGGGACACGTCTTGGAGACGCTCGACGAAGCTTCGCGCCTGAGCCACCGGGATGACGTTGTCGCCCGTGCCGTGCACAACCAGGAACGGTGGCGCCTCGGCGTGCACGCGGGCAATCGGGGAGGCCCTGCGGAACACGTCGGGATGCTTGGCGATCTTGCGCCTGACGACCACCCGCTCGAGAAAGTCGATGAACTGGACCCGCTCGACCGTCGACCGGTCCTCCCAGTCGTAGCGTCCATAGACCCCGATGACCGCATCCACTGAGGTGTCCGAGCCCTCGGGCAATTCGCCCTGCAGTTCGGGATCGTTGGCCGTCAGGCCGGCCAGCGCGGCCAGGTGGCCGCCGGCCGAGACCCCTCCGATTGTCACGAAGTTGCGATCTCCGCCGAACTTGTCGACGTTCGCCCGGGCCCAGGCGATGGCTGACTTGACGTCGGCGATGTGCGCGGGCCATGGGTCATGTGGCGCGACCCGGTAATCGATGGACAGGCACACCCAGCCCTTCTCGGCCAGATGCGACAACAATGCGTAGCCCTGTAGAAAACGACTGCCATGCACCCAAGCCCCACCCGGCACGAAGAGCAGCACCGGCGCGGGCTGGACGGGCAGGTCGTCGCGGCGCCACACGTCGAGTAACTGTGTGGGATGCGGGCCGTACCGCACCGAGGTTCGGTGCACGCTGCGGCGGTGTTCCCGCATCTTCCACAGCGGCGCGGAACGCTCGGGCTGCGGCCATTCGATGTCGAGATCCTTGGCCGAGACGATGCCGCGCAGAGCGGCCTCGCTGACCGCATTGGCACGTTCCCGTTCCTCCCGCTTGAGTTCAGCATCGGGGGGGCTGAGCAGCGCTCGGGCCGTCGCACCGAGGATGTCCGGCGCATGGCGGGAGCCCCAGATCGCTGCAGCAGTCAACGCACCCAGCGGCCTAAGGCTCTTCCCAATCACAGGTAGCGAAGCCGAAGCTACGCTTAACGCCAGCAGATGGTCCGAGGCACTGGCCTTCAGCAAGCACTGCAGGCGAGTGCCCAGGGTAGCTGCGGGGCACCGGGCATCCCGACGATCCGTCATTGCGCGAGCGTACCCCGCAACCGCACACCAAGCGACTATCTGAGCAAACTTGTCCACTCACGTCGCAGCTGTCATCGGAGTGGGTTCGATGTGCATCACTATTACCTTGCACCGGCGAATCCTGCCCTGTTGCCCTGACCTCGCAGGTTCACGGGTAGGACTACCCCGGCAGGTTAGCACGACGCACCCGGTCAAGGGTATTGACCAAAGACCCCGATACGTAAGACGATTGGCCAACCACACACACCGCCGCACATCGCCGGCGACCACCCCGACCCCAGCAAACACCCAGGTCGGCGGCAGAACGCCTCATAAAACGAAGCCCTCAGAGGCCCTCTAACGGCCGATCACCGGGGGCCGGTGTGTCCGGACCTTGCTCTTCAGCGCCGCGGGGAGCTTGCCGGCCGGGGGGGCCGCCGTCACCACCGTCGCCGCCGGCGCCGGTGCCGTTTAGGCTGTCGCCGCCG
>DAOUYK010000072.1 GCA_030666145.1 Mycolicibacterium sp.
CAACCAGCCGCTGAGTCCAGGGCTGAACCCGGCAGTCAACAGACTGCCGGATCACCGACCGCGCCGAGACCGGCGGTCGATACACAGGAAGAAGTACGAATTATGTTGAAACAGTATGCAGTTGTGGGCACGGGTATCCCCGGCCAGCGCGAGAAGGTCGCTACTGATCATGCGAAACTGTGGATTGGGCACCTCGGTGCTGATGCGCCATCTGAACTCCAACACCTGTTGGACCTAATGGTGGCGGTGAAGCCCGAAGCGGAACCGCGACAGCCGTTGAACCTCAGCAAAGTTAAGACCAGGGATCTGCCTGGGATCATCTTGGCGGAGGCCACGAAACTCTCTGCAGCTAATGAGCTGCATGTAGCAGCGAACTCGGTGCGCGGTGAGATCTCCACAGGCATCCAGGTGTTACTTCGTGAGCATGCGGTCGAGGCACACGAAGGCTCGGTGAAGAGATTCGATTCACTGGCGAAGTTGTACGCGAAGTCGGCTAAGCAACTTCGGGACCGTGGAACTATCTACGCCGTCGACCTACTCGACAACCCCGGCCAGGCTCAGGCATACAAGCAATGTGTGCAGCTTGCTGAGAAGTTGGATATCGAGTTGGCTTTCGCGTCGACGCTGGGGAACTTCGCTGGGCTGAACGCTGAACCCACCGAGCACGAAATCACCACGGTCTGTGACCCTTCCGCGGGTCAGCATGCAGAGTTGGTGAGGCTAGTAGCCGGGTCTGATAAGTCCACAGGCTCCGATCATTCCAAGCTCGGAGTGCTGTATCTGGGTGTTGTCAGGTCTGGTCTGGATCTGGAGTTGGTGACGCCGTCGGTCGCCAGGTCACGCGAGGACGCTATCGCCGAGGAGAACCGGCGCCAGAACTCTCTGGATGGGGTTGCTCTAACTCCAGAGGCTCTGCGGCCGGTGCAGGTGCTCTGATGGCTACAGAACGAGAACGTATGGCAGCGGCAGGTCGGCGCAAGCTCAACCAGGTGTCGAAAAAGCGGGATGCTGCTGGGGCGCTGCGGGATCGGTTACGCGCTGAGACAACACAATCGGCGGCCTCAGCCATCAATCAGGAGTTGGAAGCCCAACGACGCGCTGCCGAGTCTAAGGCTGTCGATGCTCGTATAGCTGCGGTGAAGGCGCGTCAGGAGACGGCGCCGCCGCCACCTTCGGCGGCGCGGCTGCTTCGCGAAGCTATTGCGCAGGAAGGGCGTTCGGAGTAATGACCATCGACCAGGGCACCTCGGCTCAACACCGAGGTGCTCTGTGTCGGTACCCTGTTTGCGGCACCGATGCACCACATTTGATTCCCGCTTATCGCGGGAAACCTGGCCAGTCCTCTTGCGAGGACTGTTTCGAAGCCGCCCTAGCGGCCGACACCACAAGACACAGGCCCACGATCAGACCCGAGCGCAAACCACGGTCCTATGAGCCCAGCGTGTGGCGTGCAGAGCGTGAACGAGAGGACCAGCAATGAGCTGGCTGATTCCACGACCGTCGTCATCACGTCGGCCTACCATCAGTCCATGGGCGAAGCCCCCGATGACGAGCCTGACGATTCGCCGCGTCGCTTGACGCGTCGTCGGATCATAGTGTTGGCGGTGGTGGGGAGTCTTGTGCTCGTCGGGGTGGTCGTCGGTGTCGCGGTCAGCGTTGTCCCGGCGTGCGCGTCATCGTCGTCGTTGAACAGCACGCCTTGGTCGGCTGCCACCGCGAGCAGGGTGTCCTCGATGGCGTTGTAGCTGTCCGGGTTGGCCACTGGCGCGTCATTGACGGGCGCGCCGGTCACCGTCACCAGCGCGGCCTCGCTGACAAACTCGCCGTCGGTGGCGGTGTAGGTGAACGTGTCTTCGCCGTGGAAGTGGGCGGTGGTGGGGGCCCAGGTGAAGCCACCCTTTACGGCTCAGCGGCGCCGGTGGGCGCGGGTTCAGTCAGTGCACGGGCGGTAGGAACCTAGAGATGGCGCTCGAGAGCAGTTTCTGATAGCGGGGTCCGGCCATTCGGACGACGAAATCCATGGCCTTGGCGTCGGGCCCCACGAGCACCTGCGCCTTCTTCTTGCGCACAGCATCCAGGATCACGGTCGCGGCTTTCTCCGGCGTCGTCCTCATGAGCTTCTGGTCGAAGAAGGTAGTCAGGTTCGTGCGATCCAATCCGTCTGCGGCTGTTGAGTTGCGCAGTATCCCTGTTTTGATTCCGCCGGGGTGCACCCTGGTCACCGCCACCGGGTGACCGTTGATGGCCATCTCTTGGTAGAGCGATTCGGTGAAGCCGCGCACCGCGAATTTCGCTGCGTTGTACGCGCTCTGGCCAGGCGCTCCGAACAACCCGAACACGCTTGAGATGTTCACGACGTGTCCGTCGCCGGAGGCGATCAGGTGCGGGAGGAAGGACTTGGTGCCGTTCACGACACCCCAGAAATCAACATCGATCACCCGTTCAAAGTCCTTGAACTGGGTGACCTCCACGTCGCCGATGAACGCGATGCCCGCATTGTTATAGACCTGGTTGACCTTGCCGAAGTGTTCGGCGACACCGTCGGCGTAAAGCTGGAAAGTCTCGCGCTCGGTGACGTTGAGGCGGTCAGACTTCACCGGGGCGCCGATGTCGTTTAGGCGCCGCTCTGTCGTGGCTAGGCCCTCGGTGTCGATGTCGCTGATCGCCACGTGGGCGCCGGAGCGGCCCAACTCGATTGCGAGCGCTTGGCCGATGCCTGAGCCGGCGCCTGTCACGACGGCCACCTTTCCGGCGAAGCCTTGCATATCCCCTCCGTCCTGTCGGTGTACTGGTGTCGAGGTTAACCGGTACCCGAGGTCCCGTTTAGGTCAGGGCGATCTGGCACCAACCCCGCGCGTGAGCAGTGCGTTTACCGACGGCCGACCGTTTTCGTTCTTCTGACGGTCCGTGGGGCTGGGCGTACAGACATGCTTACCCGCGGAAAGGATCCGCTTACCCGAACGCGTCGTCGATGATCTCCTGCTGTTCGACGGCGTGCACCTTCGATGAGCCCGACGATGGTGCCGACATTGCCCGCCGAGAAATGCGTTTGATGCCCGCAAGTTTGCTCGGAAGCACCTCTGGTAGCGCCAACCCCAACGTCGGCCAAGCACCCTGGTTCGCCGGCTCCTCCTGGACCCAGAAGTACTCGCTTGAATTGGGGTATTGGTCCAGCGTCTCGGCCAGTCGCCGCTTCGGCAGGGGAGCCAGCTGCTCGATACGGACGATCGCCACGTCTTCACGCCCATCCTTGGCCTTGCGCGCCGCCAACTCGTAGTACAGCTTGCCGCTGGTCAGCAGAATGCGCTTCACTTTGCGGCGGTCACCGATGCCCTCGGTGTAAGACGGCTCCTCGAGTACCGACCGGAACTTAAACTCGGTGAAGTCCTTAAGATCGCTGACGGCCGCCTTGTTGCGCAACATCGACTTCGGTGTGAAGACGACCAACGGCCGTTGGATCCCGTCGAGCCCATGACGGCGCAGCAGATGAAAGTAGTTAGCGGGCGTCGATGGTACCGCTATCGTCATCGACCCCTCGGCCCACAGCAACAGGAACCGTTCGATGCGGCCCGACGTGTGGTCTGGTCCCTGACCCTCGTGGCCGTGCGGCAGCAGCAGCACCACAGAGGACAGCTGACCCCACTTGGCCTCACCGGAACTTATGAACTCATCGATGATCGGCTGCGACCCGTTGACGAAGTCGCCGAACTGGGCCTCCCACAACACCAGTGCGCTGGGGTCGCCTACCGAGTAGCCGTATTCGAAACCGACCGCGGCGAACTCCGATAGCGCCGAGTCGTAGACCATGAACTTCCCGCCCGTCGGTTTGCCATCGGTGTCGACGGTCAGCAGGTCCAGCGGGGTGAACTCCCTACCGGTCTTGTGGTCGATGATCACCGCGTGGCGTTGGGTGAACGTGCCGCGCCGGGTGTCCTGGCCGGAGAACCGGACGGTCTTGCCATCGGCCAGGAATGACCCCAACGCCAGCAACTCGGCAAATGCCCAGTCGACCTTGCCTTCGTAGGCCATTTCCCGTCGCCTTTTAAGGACGGGTTTCACTCGCGGATGGACGTTGAAGGCTTCGTCGAAACCCAGGTGGGCGTCACCGATGCGGGCCAGCAGCGACTTCTCTACCGCAGTACTCATTCCGGCCGGCAGCATCTGGTCGGACTCCACCGACTCGCTCGGCGCGGCCGCGTGCTTCTCGAGCTCACGGACCTCGTTGAAGACCCGTTCCAGCTGGCCCTGGAAGTCGCGCAACGCGTCCTCGGCCTCTTTCATCGAGATATCGCCGCGGCCGATCAGCGCTTCGGTGTAGCTCTTGCGCACGCCGCGTTTTGTGTCGATGACTTCGTACATGGCGGGCTGGGTCATCGACGGGTCGTCGCCTTCGTTGTGGCCGCGCCGCCGGTAGCACAGCATGTCGATGACGACGTCTTTCTTGAACCGCTGCCGGAAGTCGACTGCCAGTTTGGCCACCCAGTTCGTGGCCTCGGGGTCATCGCCATTGACATGGAATATCGGTGCGTCGATCATCTTGGCGACGTCGGTGCAGTATTCCGAGGAGCGGGAGTCAACCGGCGAGGTGGTGAAACCGATCTGGTTGTTAACGACGATGTGGATGGTTCCGCCGGTGCGGTACCCGCGCAGCAGTGCCAGGTTCAGCGTCTCGGCGACCACGCCCTGCCCGGCGAATGCGGCGTCGCCGTGCAGCATCATCGGGACCACGGTAAAGCCGTCGGGCCCGTTGCCCTTGTCGAGTATGTCCTGCTTGGCGCGCACCAATCCCTCGAGCACCGGGTCGACCGCCTCGAGGTGACTGGGGTTGGCGACCAGCGACACTTCGATGTCGTTTTCGCCGAACATCTGAATGTAGGTGCCGGTCGCGCCGAGATGGTATTTGACGTCCCCGGAACCGTGCGCCTGCGACGGGTTGAGGTTGCCCTCGAACTCGGTGAAAATTTGCGAGTACGGCTTGCCGACGATGTTGGCGAGCACGTTGAGCCGCCCCCGGTGGGGCATCCCGATAACGACCTCGTCGAGGCCGTGTTCGGCGGCCTGGTCGATTGCCGCGTCCATCATGGGGATAACAGTCTCGGCCCCTTCGAGCGAGAACCTTTTTTGCCCAACATATTTAGTACCGAGGAAGGTCTCGAACGCCTCGGCTGCATTGAGCTTGCTCAGAATGTACTTCTGCTCAGCGACGGTCGGTTTCTCGTGCTTGATCTCGATGCGATCCTGCAGCCACTTCTGCTGCTCGGGTGAGAGGATATGCGTGTATTCCACGCCCACGTGGCGGCAGTACGCGTCACGCAGCAGGCCCAGCACATCGCGCAGTTTCTTGGTGGTCTGGCCGCCGAAGCCGTTGACATTGAACTCGCGGTCCAGATCCCACAATGTGAGCCCGTGGGTGTTGACGTCGAGATCCGGGTGGCTGCGGAACCGGGTCTTGTCCAATCGCAGCGGGTCGATGTCGGCCATCAGGTGGCCGCGGCTGCGGTAGGCCGCGATGAGCTCGATCACGCGGGCGTTTTTGTCCTCGATGGAATCGGGGTTGTCGATGCGCCAGCGCACAGGCTCATAGGGGATCCCGAGTTCGCGGAAGATCTCGTCCCAGAACTCGTCGTCGAGCAACAACTGGTGGATCGTGCGCAGGAAGTCACCCGACTCCGCACCCTGGATGACGCGGTGATCGTAGGTCGACGTAAGCGTGATGAGCTTGCCGACACCCAGTTCGGCGATGCGTTCGTCGCTGGCGCCCTGGAACTCTGCTGGATACTCCATAGCGCCGGCGCCGACGATCGCGCCCTGCCCCTGCATCAGGCGCGGCACCGAATGCACTGTGCCGATGGTGCCGGGGTTGGTCAACGAGATCGTCACCCCGCCAAAGTCTTCGGCCGTCAGCTTACCGTCGCGGGCCCTACGCACGATGTCTTCGTAGGCCGCGATGAATTGACCGAACCGCATGCCCTCGCAGTGCTTGATCGCCGCCACGACGAGCTGCCGCTTACCGTCCTTGCCCGGCAGATCGATCGCCAGGCCTAGATTCGTGTGAGCTGGTGTGACCGTATTCGGCTTGCCGTCCACCTCGGCGAAGTGACGGTTCATGTTCGGGAACTTCTTGACCGCCCCCACGATCGCGTAGCCCAGCAGATGGGTGAACGAGACCTTGCCGCCGCGGGTGCGCTTGAGGTGGTTGTTGATGACTATCCGGTTGTCGATCATGGCCTTGGCCGGAATGGCTCGCACACTGGTCGCAGTCGGCACGTTCAGCGATGCGGACATGTTCTTCACCACGGCCGCCGCCGCGCCACGCAACACCTGGGTCGTGTCGTCCTGGGTTACCGGGGCAGCGGGCGCCTCGGGTGGCTTGGCCGTGACCTTCGGGGGCGCCGTTGCCTTTGGGGGGGACCTGTCGGCCTTCGTCTTGGCACCTTTGTCTTTGGTGGCGCCGCTGCCACTGGCCGGCGTGGGTGAAGTCGCCGGCGCGGGCTCGGGTGTCGCCGCGGGTTGACCGTTGCCTCTTGGTTCGGCATCGCTGGTGGGTTCGGGGGAGTAGTCGACGAGGAACTCGTGCCAACTCGGGTCGACCGACGAGGGATCTTCGCGGAACTTGCGATACATCTCTTCGACCAACCACTCGTTCTGACCGAATGATGAAGGTGAGCTCACGGCTGCTGTTCGCCTCAATTCTTCGCTTCGTGCCAGTGCCGCGGTGCAGCAGCCAGCCACCCAGTCCAACCCGGTGTGCGGTGAGTTCCGCATTTCCGCCGTATAAAGGCTAGCGCCTCGGCCGCTGGCCGGACCATGCAACGTGGTTATGGCTTTCGCGGGGATCGGTCAGGGGCAACCATGGGTTGTCGAGGAGGCAGACCGGTGCCCCCATGTGGACGCCGTGCGCGATCAAGAGTGCGGCGCGGGCAACAGGTGCAGTGGCGACGGCCATCGCGTCAGCGGAGGGCCGAACGCGGTGTGGGCATGGTCGACGATCTTCTTGCCCATCAACCGGTTGCCTACGCCACCGACTACCGCCCCGATGCCGGCGGGCAGGAGCTTTCCAAGCGCAATGGCGCCGCGCTTGAGGGTGTAGCGCTTCACGAAGTAGCGCAACAGCCGTGAGTTCAGTTGAGATACCGCAGGTAATGGCAGTGTCGCGGCCCCCTCGGACAACCATGCACCGCTGGTACGGCCGGAGCCCAGGAGGCTGGCCACTGCGTGCTTGCTGTCGTCGCCGACCAGCACCGCCAGCACGAGGGCGCGACGACGCTCGTGGTGGTCGGCGGGGATGCCGTGGACCTCGGCGACCGCCAGCACGTACACCGCCGTCGCCTCGAGGAACATCACGGTCTTGCCGGCAACTGCGGACATCGCGACCAGGGTGCCGATGCCGGGAAACGCCGCTGTCGACCCGACGGCCGCTCCGCTGGCGATCACTGCCGCCAGGTAGTGCTTGTCCAACTTCCCGATGATCTCGGTGGGTGTCGCATCTGGGTTGTGGTCGCGCAGGCGGTCTACATACGCCTTGACCGCCGGGCCCTGGACGCGCGCGCCACGTTCGATGATGTGGGAGAGCACCTTGGCCGCGGCGCTTGGATCCGCTTCGTCGGCCGCTTGCAGTTGGCGCTCGGTACGTGACCCGGCACTCATTGGGTGGCCCCTTCGTTTGGTGAACCGCCTACGACGGCTGCACCAAGGCTAACGCGTGTCAAACGAACGTCGGTCTACATCTTGTTCCCGGACGTGAGCAATCACTGCCGGTGAGCGTGGGAAGAAACAATTGGGAAGCGACGCTAACCAATCGCATGGCAGTATCCCTGGACGTGGACGTGAGGCAACCGAGGCAAACCCGGATGATCCTGGTGCTCGGACTGTTGGTGGCACTCGGCCCGCTCACCATCGACATGTACCTGCCCGCCCTGCCGAATATCGCGGATGACCTTTCGGTGTCCTCGTCGGTGGTCCAATTGACGCTGACCGGCACCCTCGCGGGCCTCGCGGTGGGGCAGCTGATCGTCGGTCCGCTGTCGGATTCCCTGGGGCGGCGCAGACCGCTGATCGCGGGGATCGTGCTGCACATGCTCGCCTCGCTGATGTGTATGTTCGCGGCCAACATCACGGTGCTGGGCGTCGCCCGCGGGCTGCAGGGCTTCGGAGCAGCCGCGGCGATGGTGGTGGCCATCGCGGTCGTCGGCGACCTGTTCGCGGAGTCCGACGCCGCGCGGGTGATGTCGCGACTGATGCTGGTAATCGGCGTGGCGCCGGTGCTGGCCCCTTCTCTGGGGGCGGCGGTACTTCTCAGTGCTTCCTGGCGTTGGATCTTCGCCGCACTTGTTGCGCTGGCGGGTGCGCTGCTGGTGATGGCCGTCTATGCGCTGCCCGAGACGCTGCGCCAAGACCATCGCCGTCCGTTGAAGTTGCGTGGGATCGCCGCGACCTATCTGGAACTGGTACGCGATCTGCGATTCGTCATCCTCGTACTCACCGCCGCGCTGGGAATGTCCGGCTTGTTCGCTTACATCGCGGGCGCCTCGTTCGTGCTGCAGGGCCGCTACGGGCTGAACCAGGCATCCTTTGCGCTCGTGTTCGGCGCTGGGGCGATCGCGTTGATCGGTTCCACCCAATGCAATGTGGTGCTTTTGCGGCGGTTTCCCCCGCAAAAGATCATGGTCTGGGCGCTGGTCGCCGCGTCGGTGTCAGGAGCTGTGTTCGTTGCCGTGGCGATCAGCCAAGTCGGCGGGCTCATCGGTTTTGTCCTGCCGGTCTGGGCCATCCTCGGTGCGTTGGGGCTGGTGATCCCGAATGCTCCGGCGGTGGCCCTGACCCGACACCCCGATGCCGCGGGTACCGCGGCATCGTTTTTGGGCGCAGCCCAGTTCGGGCTGGGTGCGTTCGTCGCTCCCGTCGTTGGTGTGCTCGGGAACCATGAACTTGCGATGGCGGTCGTCATGGCGGCCGGTGTGATCATCGCGTTGGCGGCCCTGGTGCTGACCGGGGTGTACCGGTCGGCGAAGGCGGAGCCAGTGGCGGACGGGGCAGCCGTCAAGGTTGTGTGACCACCGCAGTCGGACATGCGGACTTGTCCGGATACCGGCCGATCCGTAGCCTCGGGCCGTCCCCGCTCTCCGGACAGCGGTACCTAGCTGAATACCCCGCTGATTGCCCCACCTCATGAGACTGCCGAGCCCACGATGTCTAAGACCGTGACACTGCCCTCGCCCGGTGCCAATCCGTGGCACGCGTTGTGGGCGTTGCTAATCGGCTTCTTCATGATTCTGGTCGACGCGACGATTGTCGCTGTCGCCAATCCGGCGATCATGTCAAGTCTGGGTGCGGACTACGACGCGGTGATCTGGGTGACCAGCGCCTATCTGCTGGCCTTCGCGGCACCTCTGCTCGTATCCGGCCGGCTGGGGGACAGATACGGCCCGAAGAACATCTACCTGCTCGGCCTCGCGGTGTTCACCGTGGCTTCGTTGTGGTGTGGGCTGTCTGACACCATCGGCATGCTGATCGCTGCCAGGGCGGTCCAGGGCGTCGGTGCGGCACTGCTCACACCGCAGACGCTGTCGGTGATCACCAGGGTCTTCCCGGCGGACGGTCGCGGGGTCGCGATGAGCTTATGGGGTGCCACAGCAGGGGTGGCCACGCTGGTGGGTCCGCTGGCCGGTGGGGTTCTGGTCGAGCAGCTGGGGTGGCAGTGGATCTTCATCGTCAACGTCCCCGTCGGCGTCATCGGCCTGGCGGCTGCGGTCTGGCTGGTGCCGGAGTTGCCCACCCAGGGACGAGGCTTCGACATTCCTGGCGTGCTGCTGTCGGGCGTTGGCCTGTTCTTGATTGTCTTCGCGCTGCAAGAGGGCCAGGCCTACGGCTGGGCGCCGTGGATTTGGGCGGCCGGAGCCGTTGGTGTCGCCGCCATGGCCACGTTCTGCTGCTGGCAGTGGGTCAACGCCGGGCAACCCTTGATCCCGCTCAGCGTCTTCGGCGATCGCGACTTCTCCATGTCAAACCTAGGCGTGGCGACCATCGGGTTCGTCGCCACGGCGATGATCGTGCCGCTGATGTTCTACGCCCAGGCGGTCTGCGGGATGTCGCCGACGGAGGCGGCGATGTTGACTGCTCCGATGGCTGTCGCGACCGGCTTGCTGGCCCCAGTGGTCGGCAGGATCGTCGACCGGTCACATCCCCGGCCAGTGGTTGGCTTCGGCTTCTCCGTCATGGCGATCGGGCTGACCTGGTTGTCGATCGAGATGACCCCTGCGACCCCGGTTTGGCGCCTGGTGATACCCATAACCGCGATAGGGATGGGTATGGCGTTTATCTGGTCCCCCCTGGCTGCCACTGCGACCAGGAAACTTCCCCCGCAGCTGGCTGGCGCAGGCTCCGGCGTCTACAACACCAACCGTCAGGTGGGGTCGGCGCTCGGCAGCGCGGGTATTGCCGCGTTCATGGTGTCGCGGCTGTCTGCGGAGCTGCCGGGCACCGCAGATGCGACCCAGTGGACCGAGGGATCGGTCACACAGCTGCCAGTCTTTCTGCGCGGCCCGTTTGCCGCAGCCATGTCGCAGGCTATGCTGTTGCCGGCGTTCGTCGCATTGTTCGGTGTCGTGGCCGCACTGCTCATGTTGGGGTTTGCCAACTCTTCGGATGACCAGGCAGGTGCGGCCGGCGCGGCCCTTGCTGACGGCGGTATTGACCAAGACTGGTGCGAAACAGAATTTGACGACGACCCGTATGTCGAGTACGTCGTGCATTGGGACGACGCCGAACCGTCGTCCGGGGTCGGCCGATAGACGATCCTCGACATCGCTGTCCGGCGCACCGTCGTTGTCGTGAGGACCGCGCGTTCAGCGCCCCTGGCGGTCGAGCTCGATGCTGGTCACGGCACGGAGGCACCGCGTGGTTTCTGGTTGGTGTCGCCTAGCGACATGTCGGTGACCTCGGTCGGATCACTGGGACATAAAGCGAGGAAGGCCCCCAATTCGAGGAGTCGATCCGGGGTGCTGGGCAAGTAGTCGGTTAGCTGCGCAGACCGCACGATGACCGCAAGATATTTTGCGCGGCTCACGGCGACGTTGAGTCGGTTCCTGTTGAGCAGGAAGGCGATTCCGTGCGGCACGTCGTCGATCGAGGACGCGGTCATCGAGATGAACACGACCGCTGCCTGCTGTCCTTGGAACTTGTCGACGGTGCCTGCCCGAACATCGTTGAGCCCTGCCCGGTCCAATCCGCGGCGGGCGAGCACGACCTGGGCGTTGTACGGGGCCACCACGAGTACATCTTTCTGGCTCAGTGCCCGGGAGCCGTGCTCGTCGGTCCACGTCGCGCCCAGCAGGGCTTGGATCTCGGCGACGATCGCCGCTACTTCCTCGGGGCTCTCAGTCGCGTTGCCGTCATGTTCGACGGTCAGCGTCTGCACGCCCGCCGCGTGACCGTCGAGTTTGCGTGCGGCGGTGAGCGACTCGTGGGAGTGCAGTCGGCCGTCGTAGGACAGCCGCGACACTGCCCGGCATACGTCAGGGTGCATACGATACGAGCGATCGAGGAAGTACCCGCGATCGGGCGGCAACGTGTTCAGCTCGCCGATAAGCCACCCGAGAGCGGAGAGGTCGACGGGTTCCGGATGGGTGCCCTGGCTGACCTGCGGCAACTGCTGGGGATCGCCCAGCAGCAGCAAATTATGCGCCGCCCGGGCTACTGCGATGGTGTTGGCCAGGCTGAACTGTCCGGCCTCCTCGATGACCAACAGGTCGAGGCTGGCGGTGGGAATCTTGTTGCCGTTGGCGAAATCCCATGCGGTGCCGCCGACAACGCAGCCACCGCGCCGGGCTATGAATTCGGTGAAATCCGTGTTGGCGATCTCGGTCCAACCCGTGTTGACGGTGTTGAGTTTCTTGCCCACCTGAGCTGCGTCCACGCCGGCACGGATGACGTCACCGAACAGATTCTCCACGACGGCGTGTGATTGTGCGACCACACCGATTCGCCAGCTGTGGGTGTTGACGAGTGTGGCGATCACCTGTGCAGAGGTGAAAGTCTTGCCGGTGCCCGGGGGGCCGTGCACTGCCAGGTAGGAGGAGTCGAGATCCAGCAGTGCGGCGGTAATGACGTCCGCGACGTGTTCTGCGGTCGCGCTGCGGGGTAGTGGGTGGCCGCTTTTCGTGCGCGGTGGTTCGCGCAGCAGAATCGCGGTCATCGCATCGGCGGGCAGAATCGGCAGCCCGGCCGCAACGCGGGCTGCGGTCTGGGCGATGGAGTCCTGCAACGGTTTGGTGTTGAACGGTTGACCTGGGGTAAGAGCGAACGGTACCTGGGCGTAGGTGCCGCCATGCTTGGGTTGCTTTTCGATGATGAGTGCCTGCGTGGGTGCGGCGGGATCGTCGCATTCGGCCACCGTCACCGAGGCGAACGCCCGTCGATCGGGATCCTCGCCCAGGCCGGCCGGCGACGGCGGGGCGTAGAGCGCGTACATTTGCCCGGTCAGCTCGCCGGTGGCGATCTCTCCGAACAGCCGGACGTGCCTCTGCGGTTTCCGCGCCCGCGCAGGCTGGTGCCAGTCGGCCACGATCTCGTGGTCCTCGACGATGAATACCCC
>DAOUYK010000071.1 GCA_030666145.1 Mycolicibacterium sp.
GTGGGCGCATACTGAACGTCCAGCGAGAAGCCGCCGTCACAGATGCTTTCTACGCTGTCGTCGTAGCCGATGACTATTAATGCACCGGTGTTGCCTCGCAGGATTCTCTCCAGGCCGTCGCGAAGGGCTGTTCCGGGTGCCAGTCGGGCAATCGTCTCCCGCAGTGTTGGTCGGACAAGTTGGACGACGGTGCGCCCCGCGCGCCCCGTCGACTTCACAGCCATCGATTCTCCACCGATCGGTCGTCTGATGTGAGCTGGACTGGCATCAGTTCGCGCCATTCTGACTGATACCGCGCAGGACCTGCAATGCCGAGGTGATGTCATCGGCTGAAATCACCCGCAGGCCCGGCGGCGCGGCGGTCACACCGGTGGGCACCAGCGCGTAGGTGAAGCCGAGCCGGGCGGCCTCGGCCAGTCGGCGATCCATGCCGGTCACCCGCCGCAGATCCCCAGCTAGCCCGACCTCGCCGATCACCACCGCGAACGTCGGCATAGCCACATCGAGGAATGCTGATGCGATCGCCAGCGCCACGGCGAGGTCCGACGAAGCATCGGTGAGGCGCATGCCGCCGACCGTCGACAGATAGATGTCGTTCGTTCCCACATGCAGCTTGGCTCGCTTCTCCAGCACAGCCGTGATCATCGCCGCCCGTGAAGAATCGATGCCGCTGACCGCCCGCCGCGGGCTCCCGGTCGCCGCTGAGCCGATCAGCGCCTGTACCTCGCCGATCATCGGGCGTTTGCCATCGAGAGTGACCGTCACCGCGGTGCCCGACACCGCTTTGGGCCGCTGGTCAATAAAGAGGCCGGAGGGATCGGACACGCCGTCGATGCCGTTGTCGTGCAACAGAAAGCAACCGACCTCATCTGCTGCGCCAAATCGGTTCTTGACGCCGCGGACCATACGCAGCGACGACGTGCGGTCCCCTTCGAAGTGCAGTACGACGTCGACGAGGTGCTCGAGCGAGCGGGGCCCGGCGATGGCGCCATCTTTGGTGACGTGACCGACGAGAAGTACCGCCACTCCGGATGTCTTGGCCGTCATGGTGAGACTGGTCGTCACAGCCCGGACCTGGGTGACGCCTCCGGTGACGCCGTCGACCTCGGCGGTGGACATCGTCTGCACGGAGTCCACGACAACGAGTGAGGGTTGCACGGCTTCGATGTGACCTAGCACCGTCTGTAGGTCCGATTCGGCGGCAAGGTAGACCTCGTCGTGCGTACACCCGGTCCGTTCGGCCCGCAGTCGGATCTGGCCGGCGGACTCTTCCCCGGACAGGTACAGCGCCCGTCGGCCGGTCTGAGCCCAGCGGTGGGCAACTTCGAGTAGCAGTGTCGACTTGCCGACACCTGGATCACCTGCCATCAGGGTGACTGACCCGGGCACCAGGCCTCCACCCAATACCCGGTCCAGTTCGCTGACGCCGGTGTGAAAGTGACGGGTGGCACCGGGATCGATCGAACTGATCGGCACGGCGGGTGAGGTCGGTACGACTACCCGCGAGGTTGTCGGCGCGGCCGCAGCGGTCAGGATGACTTCGTCGACTGTGCCCCAGGTATGGCAGTCAGGGCAGCGACCAACCCACTTCGGCGCGACGTGCTGGCATTCCGAGCAACGGAATTGCGAACGTGTTTTCAAACCACCCCGGGTCACGGGGTGACCGTAACCGGCGGGACCGACAGAACTTCAGCTATAACGGCCGTGTCTTGAACAGTTGCCGCCTATCGCAGCACGGAACGCTAGTGGCCGCCGCCGGAGTGAACGGCCGAATCCTCCGACTTTTCGTTGTCCCCACGCCGTGGAGCCTCGCCGGCGGAGATCGGCACGCCGACAGTGGTTTTGCCGGCCTTCTCGAAGGTGAACGTGAAGTCGTAGCTTGGGCCGTTGGTGATGGGCTTCGACAGTTCCACAGTGGCCTCCGCGGTGTCGGCGGCCTCGACCTTCTCCAGCGGTGTGGGCTGGCCGTCGGGAGTGCCGACCACCAGTACACCGTTGGCGAGCAGCGTGGTGTCGCCCTTCACCGTCACGTTGCCGACATCGGAGGTGACCGAGAGGAGTTTGTCGTTGGTATCGGGTGAGTCGTTGGCGGCGAGGAAGATCAACTCCACGTCGCTGCCGGGCTCGACGTAGTCCGTTGTCTGGGAGACGCGAAGGTGGATGTTGCGCAGCACGATCTCGCCTGCCCTGGCACTGGTGCCGTTCACCGCCGGTTCCTGGGTAGCGGTCTGGGCCACCTGGCCAGCGCTGCAGCCGCCCAGCACGACGGCCGCGGCCAAGCCGCACCCCGCTAGAGCGAAGGTTATGGGCCGGCCAGGTGTGCTGGCACGCCGTTTGAAGGGGTTCACTGGGGCCTCCTGCTCGGCCGACTGGGTGACGTGGCGCGCCGGGTCCTCAGCGGTTCCGGCGGTACAATTATGCAGAGTAGTAGCTGATGAATGCCTGCGGTAGCGCAGGGGCGACGCGTCTTGTCGAAAGCCCGTTCCAGACGTCGCAGGTAACCGGCCAGCTACGGCCAGATAGCAGAACAATCTCGCCGTTGTTGCATGAATTCGGCCGTCTGTCAACCCCTGATCCTCACCGACGGTGCCTCTGACCTGCACCGTTGATCGGCACCCCAGAACGGCCCGTGATAACATTGCTTTGTGAAAGGGGCTCGAAACAGATGATTTTTAAGGTCGGAGACACCGTTGTTTATCCGCACCACGGTGCCGCGTTGATCGAAGCGATCGAAACCCGGGCCATCAAGGGCGAACAGAAGGAATATCTCGTCCTGAAGGTTGCGCAGGGAGATCTCACCGTTCGGGTACCCGCTGATAATGCCGAGTACGTGGGCGTGCGCGATGTCGTCGGACGGGAGGGCCTGGACAAGGTATTCCAGGTGCTGCGCGCTCCGCACACCGAAGAGCCCACCAACTGGTCGCGTCGGTACAAAGCCAATCTGGAAAAGTTGGCGTCCGGCGACGTGAACAAGGTCGCCGAGGTGGTGCGTGATCTTTGGCGTCGGGACCAGGAGCGCGGGCTGTCGGCTGGTGAGAAACGGATGCTGGCCAAAGCCCGACAGATCCTGGTTGGTGAGTTGGCGCTCGCCGAGAACACTGACGACGAGAAGGCCGCGACCATTCTCGACGAGGCACTCGCCGCCGCTTCCTGAAGGGCGTGATGTCGATCCCGAGAGTCGGGCTCGGCACAGACGTACACCCCATCCAAGCTGGACGTCCGTGCTGGCTACTGTGCCTGCTGTTCGACGCTCATGATGGTTGCGTCGGGCATTCGGACGGCGACGTGGCCGCACATGCGCTGTGCGATGCGATGCTGTCGGCCGCTGGCATGGGCGACATCGGCGAAGTGTTCGGGACCGACCGGCCTGAATGGAGTGGGGTCAGCGGCGCTGACATGCTCGGCCACGTGCACTCGCTGTTGGCGGCCGCCGGGCTTCGAGTGGGAAACGCCGTCGTCCAGGTAATCGGAAATAGCCCGAAGATCGCCCCACGTCGTGCCGAGGCCCAGCAGCTGCTCTCCGAACTTTTGCATGCTCCTGTATCCGTGTCGGGGACCACGACTGACGGCCTCGGTCTGACCGGTCGGGGAGAGGGTCTGGCGGCCATCGCCACGGTGTTACTGGTCGGTGAATGAGGGTCAGGCCCGAATAGGCCGGTAAGCTGGCCCGTCGTGACCGAACGCCCCGCATCTGTCATGCGGCTCTACGACACCTTGTCTGGTGGTGTGCGCGATTTCGTTCCACTGCGGCCCGGCCACGCCTCCATCTATCTGTGCGGTGCGACGGTGCAGGGCTTGCCCCATATCGGCCATGTCCGCAGCGGTGTCGCGTTCGACGTACTTCGTCGCTGGTTGACCGCAAAAGGCTTCGACGTGGCCTTCATCCGCAACGTCACCGACATTGACGACAAGATTCTGCACAAGGCTGCCGATGCGGGACGCCCATGGTGGGAGTGGGCGGCGACTTACGAGCGGGCGTTCATGGCGGCCTACGACGCGCTGGGAGTGCTCCCACCGTCGGCAGAGCCGCGGGCGACCGGGCACATCACCCAGATGGTCGAGCTGATCGAGAAGTTGATCGACCGGGGACACGCGTATGCCGCGGCCGGGGACGTGTACTTCGATGTCGCGACGCTGCCTGATTACGGCAAGCTCTCCGGACACAAGCCCAATGACGTGCACCAGGGGGAGGGCGTCGCGACCGGTAAACGCGATCAGCGAGATTTCACCCTGTGGAAAGGCGCCAAGCCGGGGGAGCCGTCGTGGCCAACGCCATGGGGTCGCGGCCGTCCTGGTTGGCACACCGAATGCGTTGCGATGTGCGATGCGTATCTCGGCGCGGAGTTTGACATCCACGCCGGGGGAATGGATCTGGTGTTTCCGCATCACGAGAACGAGATCGCGCAGGCCGAGGCCGCCGGCGGTGGGTTCGCCCAGTTCTGGTTGCACAACGGCTGGGTCACCATGGGTGGCGAGAAGATGAGCAAGTCGCTGGGTAACGTCCTGGCGATACCTGCTGTGCTGCAGCGGGTTCGCGCCGCGGAGCTACGCTACTACCTGGGTAGTGCGCACTACCGGTCGATGCTGGAATTCTCCGAGAATGCGTTACAGGACGCAGCGAAGGCGTACACCGGCATCGAAGAATTCCTGCACCGGGTGCGCAGCCGTGTCGGTGCGGTGACTCCCGGCGAGTGGACCGCCAAGTTCGGTGCAGCGCTCGACGATGATCTCGCGGTACCTGCAGCGCTGGCCGAGGTCCATGCCGCCCGGGCGGAGGGCAATGGGGCGTTGGACGCGGGGGATCACGAGGAGGCCCTTACCCAGGCGATGTCGATCCGCGCGATGATGGGGATCCTCGGCGCCGACCCGCTGGATGATCGTTGGGAGTCACGGGACGAAACGTCGGCAGCGCTGGCCGCAGTCGATGTGCTCGTCCATGCCGAGATCCGTCGGCGAGCCGATGCCAGAGCGAGCCGCGCCTGGACAGAAGCCGACGCGATCCGCGACCGACTCAAGGAGGCGGGTATCGAGGTCACCGACACCTCCGATGGCCCCCAATGGTCCCTGATGGACGGGACGGATAAGTAATGGCGGGCAATTCCCGCCGACGAGGCGCGGTGCGCAAGTCGGGTACCAAGAAGGGGCCCACGGTTGGCTCCGGCGGTGTGCGTCGTCGCGGATTGGCGGGCAAAGGGGCAACACCGCCCGCGCATGAGCGGCCGCACCATCCAGCGGGCAAGCGCGCTGCCCAGACTGCCCGCAAGCAGCAGGGCAAGGCACGTAGGCCTTCAAAGTCTCAAGACACCGAGACCGTCCTCGGCCGAAACCCGGTGCTGGAGTGTTTGCGCGCCGGGGCGCCGGCGACCGCGCTGTATGTGGCTCTGGGTACTGACTCCGACGAGCGGCTCACTGAAGCCGTGCGGATCGCAGCGGATAGAGGCATCTCAATTCTCGAGGTGGTGCGTCACGACCTGGATCGGATCGCCTCCAACGGAATGCACCAGGGCCTGGCTCTGCAAGTACCCCCGTACGACTATGCGCATCCTGATGATCTGCTCGCAGCGGCCAAAGCTGATGCGGCACCGCCGCTACTGGTCGCCTTGGACAACATTTCCGACCCGCGCAATCTCGGCGCCATTGTCCGCTCCGTGGCCGCATTCGGCGGTCATGGAGTGCTCATCCCGCAGCGCAGATCCGCGTCGGTGACTGCGGTGGCATGGCGTACCAGTGCAGGGGCGGCCGCGCGGGTCCCGGTGGCTCGGGCGACGAATCTCACCAGAACTCTCAAGCAGTGGGACGAATCTGGACTACAGATCGTTGGACTCGACGCCGATGGCGACACCGCGGTCGATGAGCTCGACGGCGAGGGGCCGATCGTGGTGGTGGTGGGCTCGGAGGGCAAGGGCTTGTCGCGGCTGGTCCGAGAGAACTGCGATGCCGTAGCGTCCATCCCGATGGCTGGTCCGACCGAGTCGCTCAACGCATCGGTGGCAGCAGGTGTCGTGCTTGCCGAAATCGCTCGGCAGAGAAGGGTATAGGGGCCGGGTTCAGCCCCACGGATCGGCGCGGCGCCAGAGCGTGGGCAGATGCAACTCGATGCCGTCCTCGGCCGCGAGCTGGCCGAGTACCCGCATCGAGACATCCAGATCGTCAGCGGCGTACGGCAACGCACGTAACGGCTTGTCCAGTGGGCGAAAGAAGTCGTCCCAGTGCGTTAGCACCACTCGGCGCGCTCCGACCATCCTGACCGTCTGGATCCAGTACTCGGTGGTGTAGCTCTGGGGCTGCAGCCCAAGTTGGCCCACGCCAAGATAGGCAACGTCGGCGCGCCGGCCAGCCAGCGCGCCCGGCACGAAACCCGCGCTGCCGACGATCAATAACCGCTGGCCGGTGGGTCGGTGGTGCACGAGCATGGACCACGCTTCGCCGCACTTGTAGGCCGACGCCTTCGCCGGGGGGTCGACCGGAGCGGTGATGGCACCGGGAAAGCGGTCCGGCGGGCAATGGCTGCCTTCGATCAAGGTGATGTCGTAATTGCCTGCTGCGACCTGTTCGCCGGAGGCGACCGTGCCGATTCGTTCGAGGCCGTGTCCGCGCCCGATCAGCGCCGCCGACGTCCCGCCGAACAGCCGGGCGCCGGTCAGTTGGGCGACAGCCGCGGAATCCATCGCGTGGTCGAAGTGGGTATGCACCGGAACGACTGCTTCCAGACGGGTGACCCCGAGCTGTGACAGTGCGGCCTCGATCCGTGGGCGCGATGAGGACAGTCGGCGTGCGGCCACGGTGGAAAGGCTTGGCCGAGAGAAGAATCCGTCGGTCATTATCGCCGAGCTGCCGTCGTCGAGGAGCAGCGTCGTCACGCCACCCCACGTCACCGAGAGCGGGGTCGTCGGTGAGGCGGGCGGCACGTTGAAGTAGGCGGCGTAGGCCCCCAGATCGGGTCGGCCGGGTTTCAGACGCATGGTGTCACTCTATGCAGACGCCTTAATTGTCGAAGCTCAGTAGACGTAAGTGTTCGCAGGTTGTTCGATCTGTTGCGCTGACTCGACGGTCATCACTGGAACGTTGCGAAGGGAGGAATCATTCTGGCCTGGAGGGACTTTCCCCTCGACACGCACCCACGCGCCTTCGGGTAATTGCGCAACTTCGTCGGCGGCCGGGCCGTCGAGTTGGATGCGGGCCAGCTGCCCGTCCGCAGCGCAGCACAGGATGACGATGCGGCCCAGCTCCGTACGGTCGCCGGCTTTGATGGTGAATCCGGTCACGCTAACCAGTCGGTTGTTCAGCGATCCTGCCGAATCGCGCGCGTTGCGGACCAGCAACTCTGGCAATGAGATCTCTGGTGCCCGTTCGTCGGGCAACGGTGGATATGGCCGCCGCAAAGTGTCGGTCGAGACTTCGGTCACGGTGCGCAGCGGGGACTTCGGACCGAGTGGAGGTGGAACCACGAATCCCAGCAGCGCAATCGGCAAAACGAGTAGCCAGAGCACCCCAGATCGGTGGCCGTGGTCCTGGTGGGTGTCGTGAGCCTGTCCGCGCCGGATATCGCGCACGATCGACACGACCGCCAGCGCGATCAATACCACCGCAGATGCGAGCAGCCAAGGCTGCAACGAGGGCTTTACGTAGCGAGTGTAGGCACCGCTGATCGTGATGATCATGGTGCAGACTCCGACCAGCAGAAGCAGCGCGTTCTCGGTTTCGCGGCTCACCGGTTGCCTATCAACAGTAGACCCGTAGCGGTCGCAACTACGGTCGCGACGAGGAGGGTTACCGGGGCGAACCGCATGGCGAAGGCGCGCCCGAACATGCCGACCTGCATGCTGAACAGCTTGATATCGATCGCTGGTCCGACCACCAGGAACACTAATCGCGGAACCAACGGCAGCATCGAAAGGCTTGCCGCCACAAAGGCGTCCGCCTCCGAACACAGCGCCAATATCACAGCGAGAAAGGCCATCACGGCAATGCCGAGCAACAGTTGGCCTGCAATGTGTTCGAACACCCACGACGGCACAAGAATGTGTAGGGCCGCCGCAGCGGCCGCGCCAACGACGAGGTATGAAGCAGCCTGCAAGAAATCGTGCCGGGCGGCCTCGGTGAACACGGTCCAGCGCGAGCCGTCGTGTTCGTGCACCTGCGGAACGTGGCGCGTGATCCACCGGGCCTGACCGAAGCGCACCCAGAGCCCGCCCATGACGATCGCCGTCAGCAGCGAAGCCACGCACCGGGCCAGCACCATCATCGGTTCGCCGGGAAAGGCCACCGCGGTAGAGACCAGCACGATGGGATTGATAGCCGGAGCGGCGAGCATGAACGTCAGAGCCGCGGCCCCGACGGTACCCGCACCGAACAACCGGCGGGCGATTGGCACTGAACCGCACTCGCAGCCTGGTAGGGCCGCGCCGCTGACACCGGCGGCAACGATCGCAACGGTGGGCCGGCGGGGTAGCCAACGAGCCAACCGTTCCGGTGTCACCAGGGCCGCGACCGCGCCGCTGACCATCACGCCGAGGGCCAGAAAGGGGAGCGCCTGTACAAAAATCCCGCAGAACACCGTCGCAGCGGTCGCCACATCTGGTGTCCCCGTGACCAAGCTGCGCAGCGTCCCGCCTACAAAGGCCAAGCCGACTATCGTAGCGACGAACACGTGCATCGAGCTCACACGAAGACGTGTTGAGTTTGTCTCGACGGCCACAGAGGTCATTGTGCCAGCCGCGGACTCAGCGACAAGTGACGTCCGCGGCAATAGCGTTAGGATGGCTCAATGGTCCTGCATGGTTTTCTGGCGAAGGCAGCGTCGACAGTGGTCACTGGTGTGGTGGGTGCCGCGGCCTACCAGGGTGTCCGCAAGATGGTGGCGAGGGCGCCTCTTCGAGAGGCGTCAGTGACGGCCACTACGTATGCCTTGCGCGGGGTACGCAAGGCAGAGGAAGGTGCGGAGTCCGCCCGGCTCCAGGCGGCCGATATCGTCGCCGAGGCTCGCGAGCGTATCGGCGAAGAAGCCCCGCCACCGGCCGTCGCTGACGGTGTGCACGCCCACGACCACTGACCGTCGTAGTGGCCTTGACCGTCATCTCTGACGCTGCGGGTCGGATGCGCCTGCGGGTGCCTTGGTTTCGAAACGACCCGCTGCGTGCCGTCGCGATCGAGGATGCCGTAGAACAGGTGCCTGGCGTGCGCGGCGTGCACGCCTACCCCCGCACAGCTTCTGTGGTCGTGTGGTACTCGCCCAAGCGCTGTGATCGCGCTGCGGTGACCCAGGCAATCGAGTCCGCCGCTAGTGTTCCGCGAGATCTGGTTCCAGCTCGACTGCCCCGCTCAGCCGACGTCGCCAATGCCGATTTGCTGCGAATGGGGGTCGGCGGTCTGGCGCTGGCGCTTCTCGGTATACGCAGATATGTGTTCATTCGTCCGCCGCTGCTGGGCCCGACTAGTCGTCTCGTCGTCAGTGGAGCCACGATTTTCACCGGTTATCCCTTTCTCCGCGGGGCGCTGCGAACATTGCGCGGAAACCGTTCTGCGGGTACCGATGTACTGGTCAGTGCGGCCACCATCGCTAGCCTTGTGTTACGCGAGAACGTGGTTGCGCTGACGGTGCTGTGGCTGCTCAACATCGGCGAGTACCTGCAAGACTTGACGCTGCGACGCACACGTCGGGCGATTGCCAACCTGCTGCAGGGTACTCAGGACACGGCATGGGTGCGGCTGCCCGATGTGACCGAAGTCGAAGTGGCGACTGCCGAGTTGCTGGTTGGCGACGAGGTCGTGATCCACGACCAAACAGCGCTACCGGTCGACGGCACTGTCGTCGACGGCGAGGCGATTATCGACCAGTCAGCGATCACTGGCGAGAACCTGCACGTCGCCGTGACATCTGGCGCCCGGGTCTTCGCTGGTTCGGTGGTGGTCCGGGGTCGCTTGGTGGTGGGCGCCCAAGCGGTCGGTAGCGAGACGGCGATCGGCCGCATCGTCACCCGCGTTGAAGAGGCCCAACAGCACAGAGCCCCCATTCAGACTGTGGGAGAAATCTTCTCCCGCCGGTTCGTGCCCGCGTCGTTCCTACTTTCGGCTGCCACTTTGGTTATCACCGGCGATGTCCGGCGCGCGATGACGATGCTGCTGGTGGCGTGTCCGTGCGCAGTTGGTCTCTCGACTCCTACCGCTATCAGCGCCGCGATCGGCAACGGTGCCCGGCGGGGCATCCTCATTAAGGGCGGTTCGCACCTCGAAGAGGCTGGCCGGGTGGATGCCGTGGTCTTCGATAAGACCGGCACGCTGACGCTCGGTCGCCTCGTGGTCACCAACCTGGTTGCCTTTCACAAGGATTGGGAACCTGAACAAGTGCTGGCGTATGCGGCCAGCTCGGAGATCCATTCCAGGCACCCGCTGGCCGAGGCGGTGATTCGCTCGACCAAGGAACGCCATGTTGAGATCCCGCCGCACGAGGAATGTGAGGTACTTGTGGGACTGGGAATGCGCACCCGCGCTGACGGCCGGACTTTGCTGCTAGGAAGCCCCTCGCTGCTGCGCCAAGAGAAGGTGCGGGTAACAAAGAAGGCAACCGAATGGGTGGACAATCTGCGCCGGCAAGCGGAGACACCACTGCTGCTTGCCGTGGATGGCAAGTTGGTCGGCCTGATCAGCCTTCGCGACGAGGTCCGACCCGAGGCCTCTGGCGTGCTGGACACGCTTCGGGCCAACGGCGTGCGCCGAATCGTCATGCTCACCGGCGACCATCCAGACGCAGCTGAGGCGGTGGCCGAACAGCTCGGTATCACTGAATGGCGAGCCGAGGTGCTTCCGGACGACAAATTGGACGCTGTGCGGCGACTTCGTGATGAAGGCTACGTCGTTGCGATGGTCGGTGACGGTATCAACGATGCCCCGGCTCTGGCCGTGGCTGACATCGGTATCGCCATGGGCCTGGGCGGTACTGACGTCGCGGTGGAGACCGCGGACGTAGCTCTGGCCAGTGATGATTTGCACCGGCTACTCGACGTGCGTGACCTTGGTGGCCGAGCTGTCGGCGTGATCAGACAGAACTACGCGATGTCAATCGCTGTCAACGCGCTGGGTCTGCTGGTCGGTGCCGGCGGAGCGCTGTCGCCGGTGTTGGCCGCAGTGCTGCACAACGCATCCTCGGTTGCCGTGGTGGCCAACAGTTCCAGGCTGATCCGGTACGGGCTCACGGAAGGTCGCGCCACCGGCGTGGACACGGCTGCAGTGGTGGCTAACTGAACGGCTCCACGCGTACGCCGTCGGCTGTGAGCCGATCCCGCACCGCACACGCAATTTGCACCGCTCCAGGCGTATCGCCGTGCACACATATGGATTCGGCAGCGATGGGTATGGTCGACCCGTCGGCTGAGGTTACCCGCCCGGCCGCGACCATCGATATCACCCGGTCGGCGATCTCATCGGGATCGTGAAGCACCGCGTTGCGCTCATGCCGGGACACCAATCGGCCGTCTGGGCGGTAGGCGCGGTCGGCAAAGGCCTCGGGTACTGTACGCAGACCCAATCGCTGTGCTTCTGCGAAGAATGTGGACCCGGTTAATCCCAGTACCGCGAGCCCGGGGTCCAACGCGTGCACTGCCTCGGCTACAGCGCGGGCTTGACCTCGGTGGTCGACGATCGAATTATATAGTGCGCCATGAGGCTTGACGTAAGACAGGGCCGCACCGGCGACTCGGGCGAGGGCTTGAAGGGCGCCGATCTGGTAGATGACGTCGGCGGTCAGCTGGTCCGGCGGTACGTCGATGAATCGCCTTCCGAAGCCCTCAAGGTCACGGTAGCTCACTTGTGCACCGATGCGGACGCCACGTTCGGCAGCGGAGCGGCATGTACGTGCCAGAGTGGCGGCATCGCCAGCATGAAATCCGCATGCGATGTTTGCGCTTGTAACGAGGTTGAGCATGGCGTCATCGTCGCCAAGCGTCCATACGCCGAAGCCCTCGCCGAGGTCGGCGTTCAGGTCGACGGATGCGCCTGGCATAGGCCAAGACTAGTCCGCATCGCGAGTTTGGCGTTTCGTCTGCACGTGAGAGTGGGCTGCAAACAACAAACGGATTCTGCTTCAGTATCTGTGGACTTGTTGATGGGGTCAACGTCGAAGAGGTGAGGGCGCCGCGAAGAGTGGCCAGGGGCCGTGATGTCGGGTGCATACCTCGAGGGTGGTGGCGGAAACTACGTCGTCCGGACATCAGTTGCTCGGATGGGGATGCAGGTTACAACCACCAAATTGCAAATGACAACCATTCTTGCAAATGACAACCGTTCCTATTAAGCTCGAGGGGTTGTTTCTGCCATAGATAATGATCTGGGGTCAAGACTTGCTTAGGCACTGGCGGCGAATGTTTGCGGCAGTATCTGCGGCGGTTCTGGTAACCGGCTGGATGGTGGCGCCCGCCTCCCGCGACGGCAACGAGTCGGTAGTTGCGGCGTCCTCATCCAAGCTGGCTGGCACTCGGTCGAAGCAAGAGTCACCGTCGATATACCTCGTGAGCCTCGAAAGTCCGCTCGCGCAGACCGTGAACAGCGATGACGACGACGATGATCACGATGATCACGATGATCACGATGATCACGATGATCACGATGATCACGATGATCACGATGATCACGATGATCACGATGATCACGATGATCACGATGATCACGA
>DAOUYK010000278.1 GCA_030666145.1 Mycolicibacterium sp.
GCACGGCGGCTGGCGGGGCCGTTGGCTGGTGAACGGCTCGTCGCGCGGCATCGTCGAGTTGACGATCGATCCGCCGGTCAGAGCTCGGGTCATGGGAGTACCCACGACGCTGCGGGTGCTGATGGTGAGCGTCACCGATCCATCCGAACTGATCGCCGCGTGCAGCCAGCGTTGAACTCTTGACGGGCGCGCCCCGGCATTTGATGAATGATCCGCCGGAGCGCTGCCATGTAGTTGCTTGTCGAGGCGAACCTGCATCTGTGTGCGGTGGTGACAAACATTCGCCACGTGCTCGCCTGTCGGCGGGCTGAGATAGCTTGTGACCATGTCCATCAATATCGCCATGATTACGTTTGACTGTTCCGATCCCGACGGTTTGGCCGAATGGTGGTCCCAGGCCGTTGGTGGTGTGGTGAATGCCGTCGCCCCAGGTAATTTCGTGATGGTGGCGCCTCAGGGCGGCCCAGCGTTGGGCTTCCAGAAGGTGCCTGACCCGACGCCCGGTAAGAATAAGGTGCACCTGGACTTACGTGCCGCGGAGAAGGAAGCCGAGTTGGCCCGCCTGACCGGTCTGGGCGCCTGGGAAACCGGTCGGCACAGCTTCGGACCGGACTTCGATTGGGTGGTGATGGCCGACCCGGAGGGCAACGCGTTCTGCATCGTTGGAGGATGACCTCAAAGACCGCCTAAGCTGACTTCGTGACGTCTGGGTTGACCCGAGGGATAGACACCGTCGAGCGGGCCGCCGCGACTCCCGACCATCCCCAGCCCTTCGGTGAGCTGGGACTCAAGGACGACGAGTACGAGCGGATTCGTGAGATCCTCGGTCGTCGGCCCACGGACGCCGAGCTGGCGATGTACTCGGTGATGTGGAGCGAACACTGCTCCTACAAGTCCTCGAAGGTGCATTTGCGCTACTTCGGTGAAACCACCACCGAAGCGATGCGCGCGGCCATGTTGGCCGGCATTGGTGAGAACGCCGGCGTCGTCGACATCGGCGACGGTTGGGCGGCAACCTTCAAGGTCGAATCCCACAACCACCCGTCCTACATCGAGCCCTGTCAGGGCGCCGCCACCGGGGTCGGGGGCATCGTGCGTGACATCATGGCGATGGGCGCCCGGCCGGTAGCCGTGATGGACCAACTGCGGTTCGGTGCCGCCGAGGCGTCTGACACACGGCGGGTCCTCGATGGTGTCGTACGCGGAATTGGGGGATACGGAAACTCGCTGGGATTGCCTAATATCGGCGGCGAGACGGTGTTCGACGCCTGCTATGCGGGCAACCCGCTGGTGAACGCGCTGTGCGTCGGGGTGCTGCGCAAGGAGGACCTGCACCTCGCGTTCGCATCCGGAACTGGCAACAAGATCATCCTGTTCGGCGCCCGCACCGGCTTGGACGGGATCGGCGGGGTGTCGGTGCTTGCCTCGGAGACATTCGGTGGCGGCGAAAGCAGCGACGAACACGAAGCCGCAGGCGGAGCTGGACCATCGAAGTCGCGCAAAAAGCTGCCCAGTGTTCAGGTCGGCGACCCGTTCACAGAGAAGGTGCTCATCGAGTGCTGCCTCGAGCTCTACGCCAGCGATCTCGTGGTCGGCATCCAAGACTTGGGTGGGGCTGGATTATCTTGTGCCACTTCAGAACTTGCCTCCGCCGGAGATGGCGGAATGAAAGTCCAGCTAGATGCCGTGCCGCTGCGTGCTGCCAACATGACACCGGCGGAGGTCCTGTCTAGCGAATCCCAGGAACGGATGTGCGCGGTCGTCACTCCGGACAATGTCGAAGCCTTTTTGGCGGTGTGCCGAAAGTGGGACGTGCTAGCCACCGTTATCGGCGAAGTCACTGACGGCGAGCGGCTGGAGATCACCTGGCACGGTGAAACTATCGTCGATGTACCGCCTCGCACGGTCGCGCACGATGGTCCGATCTACGAACGGCCCGTGCAGCGGCCCGACACTCAGGACGCGCTGAACGCTGACACCTCGGCATCGCTGCCGCGGCCGTCGAGTGGAGAAGAACTGCGCGCGACCGTGTTGGCGATGTTAGGCAGCCCGCATCTGTGCAGCCGCGCTTTCATCACCGAGCAGTATGACCGCTACGTACGCGGAAACACGGTGCTGGCCGAGAATGCCGACGGGGGGGTGCTTCGGGTTGACGAGGAGACCGGCCGCGGGATCGCCATCTCCACTGATGCGTCGGGGCGGTACACCGCGCTGGACCCCTACACCGGCGCCCAGCTCGCGCTGGCCGAGGCCTACCGCAACGTCGCCGCTACCGGAGCGACCCCGATTGCCCTCACCAACTGCCTGAACTTCGGGTCCCCAGAGGATCCCGGCGTCATGTGGCAGTTTTCACAGGCTGTTCGGGGTCTGGCCGATGGCGCTGTAACACTTGGTATTCCGGTCACGGGTGGCAATGTCAGCTTCTACAACCAGACCGGCACCACAGCGATTTTGCCCACTCCGGTTGTTGGCGTGCTCGGTGTGATCGATGATGTCAAGCGGCGAATACCGACCGGCCTCGGCGCCGAGCCAGGCGAGACGCTGATTTTGCTCGGCGAGACTCGCGATGAGTTCGACGGCTCGATTTGGGCGAAGGTTACCGCAGATCATCTCGGTGGTCTGCCGCCTGCGGTCAACCTGGAGCGGGAGCGGTTACTGGCCGAGGTCCTCACCGCTGCATCCCGCGACGGCCTGGTGTCGGCCGCCCACGATCTATCCGAGGGCGGACTGATCCAAGCAGTCATCGAAGCCGCTATGGCTGGCGAAACTGGCTGCCGAATAGTGCTTCCCGAAGCTTGCGAGGACGGTGCAGACGCGTTCGTCTTTCTCTTCAGTGAGTCGGCTGGACGCGTGCTCGTCGCAGTGCCCCGCACCGAAGAGAGTCGGTTCACCGCGATGTGCCAGGCCCGCGGACTGCCTTCGACCCGGATCGGCGTTGTCGACCAGGGGCCTGAGGGGGGCGAGGCTGTCGTCGAGGTGCAGGGCCTGTTCACGGTGTCTCTTGAGGAGTTGCGGCGCACGTCGGAGGGTGTGCTACCCGGGTTGTTCGGGTGACTTCGCAGGTACCCGAGAAGCATCCCGTCTACCTTCGGGCGTGGAGGCTGCTACGCCTGGACTTCACCGGAGTCGTATTTGGCGCACTGTTCTTCTGTGTATCGCTGACGCCGTCACTGTTGCCCAGGGACTGGCTGTTCCAGGGGATCATCGGTGGCATCAGCGCCAGTATCGGATACGGCATCGGAGTGTTCGTGTCGAGGTCGGTGTGCCGGTTCGTGTTGGCCCGTCGACCGTGGTGGCCTCCGAGGGCATGGGTGGCCTACGTGCTGAAAGCGGTTGCCGTCGTCGTGTCGACTGCGGCTTGCGTGCTGATGCTGGTCCCGGCCGCCGAATGGCAGCGCCAGGTCTCTGCGCTGATGGGTGTAGAAGGCCCAAGCACAGAGGGCTATCTGCGTACCCTGGTCGTCGCGGTGGTGGCTGGCGGAATCTGTGTGGCCGTGGCCCGGGTGCTGCTGGGCATCATCAAGACGATGGCGCGCTACCTCATCCGCCGCTGGCGTCTGTCCGACGAGGTAGCTCTGTTCATCGGTACCGCCATCGTGGTGGTGCTCGTGGTCACGCTGACTAACGGTGTGCTGCTGCGGGGTTTCCTGGCCGGCGCCAACTGGGTGTTCCAACCGCAGAACTACGCGACCAGGGAAGGCGTCGTCCAACCCCAGGTGCCCGAGAGGTCCGGCAGCCCAGAGTCTTTCGCGGCATGGGATTCGTTGGGATATCAGGGACGCAACTTCGTCGCCACCGGACCGCGCGCAGATGAGCTGACCCGGATCAACGGACGGCCCGCCAAGGAGCCAATCCGGGTGTATGTGGGTCTGCAATCTGCTGACACCGACGAGGCCCGAACGGCCTTGCTACTAAGCGAACTCGAACGCAGCGGTGCATTCGAGCGCGAGGTGCTTGTCATTGCTCCAGGCAC
>DAOUYK010000143.1 GCA_030666145.1 Mycolicibacterium sp.
GTGGTGCAGGTGTCGGGTACGTTCGGGTCCCGCCAAGAAGAGGCTCAACGCCTAGGGCGGCTGCTGCGACCTAAGGCAGACGGCGGCGGGGCGTTGTTCTATTCGGTGGTGTCCCGCGACAGCCTGGACGCCGAATACGCCGCGCACCGGCAGCGGTTCCTCGCTGAACAGGGTTACGGTTACGTGATCAAGGACGCCGACGATCTTCTCGGGCCGGCGATTTAGGTCAGCGCGGGAATAATCTCCCGCTCGAACAATTCGATGCTGGAGCGATCGTAGGCCGCCTCGGGGAAATAGCAGATCACGTAGTGGCAGCCCAGGTCTCGTAACTTCGTTAGGCTTTCGATCACCTGCTCGGGAGTTCCGGTGGCGTTGCCCGGGGCTTGGTTCATCGCCATCATGGCGTCCGCGGCTGGTTCTCCGCACACACCGGCCAGCCGGTCGCGGACCCGTGTGGACCGTTCCGCCACTTCCGAACCCGAGCTGCCGAGGATCGCGTTGACGCAAGCAGATCGCACGATCGAGCTGAAGTCGGTGCCCACTTCGCGGCAGTGCCCGGCCAGGATCTCCGACTTGTGGGTGAACTCGTCCGGGTCGGCGCTGAAGTTGGTGTATTGAGCGTATTTCGCCGCGATCTTCAACGTCACCTTCTCGCCACCACCGGCGATCCATAATGGAATTCCGTCTTGCTGCAACGGTTTCGGAGCAAAGATCGCCCCGTCTACTTGATAGTGCTTGCCGTCGAAGCTGACCCGCCCGTCGCGCCAGGCGTTCCGCATGATTTGAACACCCTCGTCTAGCCGGGCCAGACGCACCCCGGCGGAGGGGAACCCGTATCCGTAGGCACGCCACTCATGCTCGTACCAACCACCGCCGATACCCATCTGGATACGGCCGCCGGAGATGACGTCAGCTGTGGCGGCGACTTTGGCCAGATACGCGGGGTTGCGATAGCTCATGGCGGTGCACATCTGGCCGAGCTTGATCCGCGAGGTTGTGGCGGCGCAGGCAGCCATCAGGGTCCAGGCTTCGTGGGTGGCCTCGTCGCTCGGCATCGGCACTGTGTGGAAGTGGTCGTAGACCCATAGCGAGTCCCACTGTTGGCCGTCGGCGTGCGATGCGAGGTCGCGCATTACCTGCCAGTGGTTTTCAGCGGGGATCCCGACCAGATCCATTCGCCAGCCTTGCGGGATGAACAATCCGAAACGCATGCGGCCAACTCTACGGTGGCAGCCGGCTCAAAGGACCTGCAATGGCTGGCACCGGGCCATCAAGAACGGTCCGCACGGGCACAGCGGGGTCCATCGCCTAGTCAACAGTGCTGGGTTGCCCACACGAAGGCCCTCGGGGCGCGGTCGCGCGCCCGGGGGGCCTTCGTGTTAGCGCGCTACGTCAGCAGCGAGGCCGGCGGGTTGAAGCGGTCGCCGTACTTGGCGGCCAATTCCTTGGCGCGGGCCACGAAAGCCTGCTTACCTACCCCGCCCGCTCCCTCGTAGCCGACGATGAACTGCGCCGAACCGCCTGTGTAGGGAGGGAACCCGATCCCCATGATGGAGCCGATGTTGGCATCGGCGGTCGAGGTGAGCACGCCTTCGTCGAGGCACTTCTGTGTTTCCAGCGCCTCGGCGAACAACATACGGTCGATCATGTCCTGCAGCGGCGTGGTGGACGAGCCCGACTTGAACGTGTCGCTGAGCCCCTTCCACAGTCCGGTCCGCTTGCCGTCGACATACTCGTAGAAGCCCGCGCCCTTCAACCGCGAAGGTCGGCCGATCTCGATCATCGTGTTGACGACAGCCTCGGCCGGATGCGGCTCGTAGGTACCGCCGGCATCCTCAACACCCTTGCGGGTGGCGGCGGCGATCTTGTGCATCAGCTCGAGGTTGAGCTCATCGGACAACTGCAGCGGCGGCGCGGGATACCCGGCCTGCGAACCCGCCTGTTCGATGCTGGCCGGATCAACGCCTTCACCAAGCATCGCCAGCGCCTCGTTGACGAACGTGCCGATCACCCGGCTGGTGAAGAAACCGCGGCTGTCGTTCACAACGATCGGGGTCTTGCCGATGGCCAACGTGTAGTCGAACACCCGGGCTAGCGTTTCGTCAGAGGTCTTCTCGCCCCTGATGATCTCCACCAGCGGCATCTTGTCCACCGGTGAGAAGAAGTGGATCCCGATGAAGTCCTCCTGCCGCTTGACACCGGCGGCCAGACCCGTAATCGGTATCGTGGAGGTGTTGGATCCGAGCACCGCGTTGGGCTCGACGATGTCCTCGATCTCCTGGAACACCTTGTGCTTGAGTTCTTGGCTTTCGAAGACCGCCTCGACTACGAAATCGACGCCCTTGAGGTCGGCGGCGTCGGCAGCAGGGGTGATGCGATCCAGCAGCGCCTTGGATTTCTCAGCGGTCGTGCGACCACGCTCGAGAGCCTTGGCCTCGATCTTCTCGGCGTAGCCCTTGCCTTTTTGCGCGGCTTCGAGCGTGACATCCTTGAGAATGACGTCGAATCCTGCCCTCGCCGAGACATAGGCGATCCCAGCGCCCATCATGCCCGCACCGAGCACAGCGATCTTGGTGATCGGGATCTGACCGATGCCGTCTGGACGCGACCCGCCGCCGTTGATGTGCTGCAGATCCAAGAAGAACGCCTGGATCATGTTTTTGGCGGTCTGACCGGTGACCAAAGTGGTGAAGTACCGGCTCTCGATTCGGGTGGCAGTGTCGAAGTCGACCTGAGCGCCCTCCACAGCGGCATCCAGGATGGCTCGCGGCGCCGGCATCGGTGCTCCCTTGAGCTGCTTGCGGAGCAGAGCGGGGAACGACGGCAGGATCGCGGCCAGCGCCGGGTGCGACGGGGTGCCGCCGGGCATCTTGTAGCCCTTCTGGTCCCACGGCTGGGTGTGTGCCTCGGGGTTGGCCTTGATCCAGGCTTTAGCTGCGGGCACCAATTCCTCTACGCTGCCCACTAATTCGTCGACCAAACCGACGTCCTTGGCCTTGGCCGGCTTGAAGCGGGTGCCCTGGCTGAGCACCTCCATGAACGCCTTTTGGATGCCAAACATCCGCACGGTACGGCTCACCCCGCCGCCGCCGGGCAGCAGGCCCAGTGTCACCTCGGGCAGGCCGACGACCACACCCTTCACATCGGCGGCGATGCGGTGGTGACAGGCCAGCGCGATCTCCAGACCGCCACCGAGGGCGGCGCCGTTGATGGCCGCCACCACAGGCTTGCCGAGTGTCTCCAGCGCACGCAGGTCCGCCTTGATGAACTCCACCTCCGCGAACGTCTCAGCGGCGTTGTCGGGTCCGGCGTTCATCATGCCTTTGAGGTCACCGCCGGCGAAGAAGGTCTTCTTCCCGCTGGCGATCACCACACCGGTAATCAAATCCTTTTCTTCGGCAAGACGTTGCACCGCATTGTGCATGGACGCCTTGTAGTGCTGGTTCATCACATTGGCCGAGCCGGTGGGGTCGTCCAGCGTCAGGGTGACGATGCCGTCGGCGTCTTTGTCCCACTGAATAGTGTTCTCTACTGACATTTTTCGCGGATTCCTGTCCTACTCAGACTCGTTCAATGATGGTGGCAACGCCCATGCCGCCGCCGATGCACAAAGTGACCAGCGCGCGTCGCGCGTTACGGCGTTCAAGCTCGTCGACCATGGTTCCGGCGATCATGGCACCGGTGGCACCCAGCGGGTGTCCCATCGCTATGGCGCCGCCGTTGACGTTGAGTTTCTCGTCGGGGATCTTGAGGTCCTTCTGGAATTTCAGCACCACCGAAGCAAAGGCCTCGTTCAGTTCGAACAGATCGATGTCGTCGGCTGTCAAACCGGCACGGTCGAGCACCTTGCGGGTGGCCGGTGTCGGCCCGGTGAGCATGATGACGGGATCTGCGCCGCTGGTTGCGGTGGCCACAATGCGGGCACGGGGGGTCATGTTCTGCGCGGTGCCGGCCCGCTCGCTACCGATGAGCAGCAGCCCGGCGCCGTCGACAATGCCCGAACTGTTGCCACCAGTGTGCACGTGGTCAATCGTCTCGACGGCGTGGTACTTCTGCAGGGCAACATCGTCGAAACCGCCCATTGCGCCGATGCCGTCGAAGGCGGTCTTCAGCTTGCCGAGACTCTCGACAGTCGATCCGGGGCGCATGTGTTCGTCGTGGTCGAGGATGACCAGACCGTTCTGATCCATGACCGGCACGACCGACTTCGCGAAGTAGCCGCCCGACCAGGCCGCAGCTGCCCTCTCCTGTGAGCGGGCCGCATATGCGTCGACGTCCTCGCGGCTGAAACCCTCGATCGTGGCAATCAAGTCGGCGCCGATGCCCTGGGGCACGAAGCCGATGCGGTAGTTGGTCTCCGGATCGCTGGCCCAGGCGCCGCCGTCGGAGCCCATCGGGACGCGGCTCATAGACTCGACGCCACCGGCGATCACTAGGTCGTCCCAGCCGGACCGCACCTTCTGCGCGCCCAGATTCACAGCCTCCAGGCCGGAGGCGCAGAACCGATTGAGCTGGAATCCGCCAGTGGTCTCTGGCAGACCCGCCACCAGGCCGGCGGTTCGAGCGATATCGCCGCCCTGGTCGCCGACGGGCGAGACGACGCCCAGGATGACGTCGCTAATCATGTTCTCGTCCAGGTCAGGGTGTCGCGACCTCAACTCGTCGATCAGGCCGACCACGAGGTTGACGGGCTTGACCTCGTTTAGCGAGCCGTTCCGCTGCTTGCCGCGAGGGGTGCGGATGGCCTCATAGATGAAGGCTTCTTCGGACATCGATGTCCCACTCCTATTGACGTTGATATGCGGGCCCCAAGGCGTGGGTCCGCAGGAGGACAGTCCTCTGCAAAGAACCCTATCAGCCCCTCTCGCCCAACCCGTTGGTTGGGCGAAGGGAAAGACTGGACTCCCAGAAGGACTGATTCCCGGCGTGAGGCAATAGGCTCGACCGCCATGACGGTGCACAGACTGCAGCCCTACGCGGTGACCATCTTCGCTGAGATGTCTGCACTGGCGGCCAGCATCGGCGCAATCAACCTCGGACAGGGTTTTCCCGACGAGGACGGCCCACCGGCAATGCTCAAGGCCGCGCAGAGTGCCATCGCCGAGGGCTTCAATCAGTACCCGCCAGGTCTGGGCATCGCGCCGCTGCGCCAAGCGATCGCCGACCAGCGCCGACGGCGATACGGCACCCAGTACGACCCGGACACCGACATACTCGTGACCGTCGGCGCCACAGAGGCCATCGCGGCCTCGGTGCTCGGGCTCGTCGAACCCGATTCCGAGGTGTTGCTGATCGAGCCGTTTTACGACTCATACTCCCCGGTGATCGCAATGGCCGGCTGCCACCGACGCGCGGTACCGCTGCAGCCGCAGGGCCGAGGCTTCGCCATCGACATCGACGCTCTCCGTCGTGCGGTGACCATGAAGACCAAGGCGATCATCGTCAACTCACCGCATAACCCGACCGGCATGGTGGCCACCGACGACGAGTTGCGCGCACTCGCCGAGCTCGCAGTATCGGCCAATCTCTTGGTGATCACCGACGAAGTCTACGAGCACCTTGTCTTCGACGAGAAATGCCACCGGCCTCTGGCCAATTACCCTGGCATGGCCGAACGCACCATCACCATCTCCAGTGCCGCGAAGATGTTCAATGTCACGGGATGGAAGATCGGCTGGGCCTGCGGGCCAAGCGAACTCATCGCAGGTGTCCGGGCAGCCAAGCAGTATCTCAGCTATGTCGGCGGCGCCCCGTTCCAGCCCGCCATTGCTATGGCGCTTTCCGCCGAGGATGCGTGGGTGGCAGCGCTGCGCGATTCTCTGCAGTCCAGGCGCGACAGGTTGGGTTCCGCGCTGGCAGACATCGGGTTCGACGTGCACGACAGCTCGGGAACGTATTTTCTCTGCGCCGACCCGCGGCCACTGGGCTATGACGACAGCGCGACGTTCTGCGCCGAGCTACCGGAGCGCATTGGTGTGGCCGCTATCCCGATGTCGGCGTTCTGCGACCCCGCGGCCGAGCACGCCGATAATTGGAATCATTTGGTGCGCTTTGCCTTCTGCAAACGTGAGGAAACCCTCGACGAGGCGATCCGGCGCCTGCAGGTACTGCGGGACGGCCGAAACTGAAGAGGCGTCCACGAACCCACGACCGAGTTCAGCGCAAGCTCAGTTGTTTACTGCGGCTCACGGCTCACTAAGCGGGGTGCTAGGCGGATGCCGGACGCATGACGCGCTCGCGAAGGTTCTCGAGCGCGACGTCGAGCACCAGCTTTTTTGCCCGCTCGACGATAAAATCCGGGACCGGCGCAGCCAGATCGAGAATGAGGTCGAACCGAACCCGTGTCTTGTCCTCACCCACGGGCGTCAGGTTGTACTCACCGTGCTGTCCGCGCTGCTGCAAGGTCTGCGCTGCGTCCCAGACCACCCAGTCATCACCCCAGTGGTACTCCAAGATCTCCCGGTCGGAGATTCCCATGATCTTGACGGTTGCCTTGACGTGATGCGGCTTGCCATCGGGGTAGCGGTCTAGCACCTCGGCCTCTTTGTGTACCGGCGACCACGAAGCCACCCCGTCGATATCGGCCAATGCCTCCAGGATCGCGGAGGGCTGGGCCTCAATCACGAGTTCACTGGAAGCTCTAACGGCCATACTGGCAGATACTAGCTAGGCAACCAGCCTTATGTAAATGTTTACGCAGCCAACCCTTCTCACCATCCGATACGGTCAATCGGCGTGCTGCCCTTGGGCGGAGCGCCGATCGTTTTTGGCGAAGTTCGCGAGAATCTTGGAGCCGGCGCCGCCTGGTCGACGCCGTCGCGGGTCACCATCGTTTCGCGGGCGCGCAGGTGTTCGCTGCGTGCCGCTTCACTCCACGTGAGCACCGGGGTCACGCAGGCGTCGGTGTTCGCGAAGATCTCGGTCCACTGCTCCCGCGTCTTGCTGGCGAACCGCTCGGCGAACAGCGAATGCATGGCCGGAAACCCCGACCGGTCCATCTGCGGGGGCAATGCGTCCGCGGACAGGCCGAGCCCGGCGAGTAGCCGAGCGTAGAACTCAGGTTCGATCGCGCCGACCGCCATGTAGTGCCCGTCGGCGGTTTCATAGGTGCGATAAAACGGCGCTGCGCCATCAAGTAGGAACGACTCTCGTTCGTCTGCGAGCGTACCGAGGGACTTCATGGTCCACGCCATCTGCGACAGCATGCTGACCCCGTCGACCATGGCAGCATCGATGACCTGTCCGATACCGGACTGCTCGCGTTCGTAGAGCGCGGCCACGATGCCCACCAGGACAAGCATCGACCCGCCTCCGAAGTCAGCGACCAGGTTCAGCGGCACCACCGGAGGCCTGTCCCGATACCCGATAGCCGACAGCGCACCCGTCTGCGACAGGTAGTTGATGTCGTGCCCCGCTGACCTCGCCAGCGGACCGTGCTGTCCCCATCCGGTGATCCGGGCGAAGATCAGCCGCGGATTGATCGCCTCGCAGTCCCGGGGCCCAATGCCAAGACGCTCGCAGGTACCGGGTCGGAAACCGTCGATCAGTACATCGGCTTTGGCCACTAGGTCCAGCAGAGCCTGACGATCCTGCTTCACGTCGAGGTCCACGACCCGCTTGCCGCGGTGCATCAGGTCTACGTCCTCAGCCGGCATCTTCAGGCCACCGGGTCGGCGCACTCGGACCACGTCGGCGCCCAGGTCGGCCAAGACCATGGCGGCGTGCGGTCCCGGGCCAATGCCGCCGAGCTCGACGACCCTGATGCCGGCCAGAGGTCCGGCGGTCACCCCTTGATGACCTTGTGGACCTGCTTGCGCAGGCCGTCTGTGGCGGTCTCGACCCCGCCCTTCATCGTGCGTTTGAGGATGAAGCCGGGCATCGGCACGGACAGGTCGATCGAAATGTCGAACCTCACCTTGGTCTTGTTGCCCTCAGGAGTAAGCGTATAGCCGGCGTCCTGTGCCTTGAGCTGACCTGCTGAGATCAACGTCCAGGTGACCTTGTCGTCCGCCCAGGTGTACTCGATTACCTGCTCGTCGGTCATACCGGCCGCCTTGACCGTCATCTTGACCCGTTTCGGTCTGCCGTTGTCGTAGCTCTCGAGGACCTCGGCTTTCTGGTACTGGGGCGACCAGCTGGGAGTTGCCTCGATGTCGGCGATGACATCGAGGATCTGCTGGGGGGTTGCATCGATCACGACTTCGCGGGAGTCCTTGGTTGCCATGGCGCGACGATAGACCACATCTACGGTCCTTCGGATCGAGTTGAAGCTACTGGGCCCAAAGACGCGGACCGGTAGTCCCCAAGGGCGACCACCAGCGGGCTGAAACGCCGCCCGGTCCATCGAGTGCGGCGCCCATGCCCGATGGCCGCGACCTGGCGTCAGACCCGGTCGGCGAATACCTGCTGGGCGGCGTTGTCGCCCAGGATGACGGTGATGCCGGGGCGGGTTACCCCAGCCAAAAATGCCTCAGTCGGCGATTGTCCTGAGCGGGACATCGACAGGCACCGCCGTGCGCCGGTGCACCACCGCGCCCCGCCAAGCCGCGGCGCGGTAGCGATGCCACGTGAACGTCGCCGTTCAGGAGGTGCGTTTGTCGTAGCGAACTGAAACTCGCGCAATAGTTCTCGCAAAGTGACCGTCATCTCCATATTTGCGAAAGCGGCACCGATACAGCGGCGGACCCCGCCGCCGAAGGGGATCCAGGTCAATGAATCTGGATTGTTCCCGATGAAACGATCAGGTTGAAACAGCTGGGGATCGGCGAAGTGACGTGACGAAGAA
>DAOUYK010000064.1 GCA_030666145.1 Mycolicibacterium sp.
TTTCCGCTGCATCACACGGGCCTAGGAGAAACTGCACCGTTCGCCCAGTTCCGAGCGCATCGCCACCACTGCGGAGGACTCCGCAGGGTCACTCAGCCGTTCGCGGCTATTGCACTTTCGGGTTCTGGATGTCACGTTGTAACACGTTCTAGTCCGCCGTCGAAAGGGCCACCCGATGAGCAACGGCGACCAGAGGGCTGCAGTCGTCATCGGCGGGGCATCCGGCATCGGGTGGGCGACCGCTGCGGCTCTCGCCGAAGGCGGATGCCGGATCACCATTGCCGACCTCAACGCCGACGAAGCTCGCAGCCGGGCCGCCGAACTAGGCGAGCGACACGTCGGCGCCTACGTCGATGTCACTGACGAGGACTCAGTGCAGCGCCTGTTCGCCGACACCGGCTCACTCGACATCGCGGTCAATTGTGCAGGGATCGGCAACCTCTCCTTGATCACCGACATGCCCGTCGAGGATTTCCGATCAGTGGTCGACGTGTGCCTCAACGGGTCGATGATCGTGATCAAGCATGCAGGCAGGCACTTGCGAGAGGGCGGCTCGCTGGTATCGATCAGCTCACTGAACGCCCGCCAGCCCGCGGCGGGCATGAGCGCCTACTGCGCCGCCAAAGCAGGCCTGTCGATGCTCACCCAAGTGGCGGCCCTGGAGATGGGGCCCCGCAGGATACGGGTCAACGCAGTAGCTCCAGGCTTCGTCCACACGCCACTGACCGCCGGGGTCGCCGCTATCCCCGGGGTAGCCGAGGACTACGTGGACAACACTGCGATCGGTCGCCTCGGCACCCCCCAGGATATCGCCAATGCCATTGTCTACCTGTGCTCTCCGGGTTCGTCCTGGCTGACCGGTGAAGTGCTCGACATCAACGGCGGAGCGCATCTCAAGGGCTATCCCGATGTGATGGGGCACGTCATGAGATTGGCAGAGCAGTCGTGAGCGCTGCCGGCAAACAGGCGATCGTCACCGGCGCTGGTTCGGGGATCGGTGCGGCGCTGTGCCGCGCTCTGGATTTGGCGGGCGCACATGTGGTCTGCACCGACATCGACGGTAGCGCCGCCAAAGCAACCGCCTCACGGCTGGGGCCGCGGGTCCGCGCCCAACAGCTGGACGTCACCGACGCGGCGGCAGTGCAGGCCGCCGTCGACCACGTAGTCGACCGTGCAGGACGGCTCGACCTGATGTTCAACAACGCCGGAATCCTCTGGGGCGGAGACACTGAACGGCTCACACTCGATCAGTGGAACGCGATCATCGACATCAACGTGCGCGGAGTCGTACACGGTGTCGCGGCTGTCTACCCGCATATGCTTCGCCAGGGCCACGGACACATCATCAACACCGCGTCGATGGCCGGCCTCACCGCGGGCGGCCAGCTCACCAGCTACGTGGCGACCAAGCACGCCGTCGTGGGGTTGTCGATGGCGCTGCGCTCAGAGGCGGTCCCCCGCGGCATCGGGGTTCTGGCGGTCTGCCCAGCTGCCGTCGAGACGCCGATCCTGGACAAGGGTGCGATCGGAGGGTTCGTTGGGCGGGACTATTTCCTACGGTCCCAAGGCGGCAAGCCCTACGACGCTGACCGCCTGGCCCGCGACACTCTGCGCGCGATCGATCGCAACAAGGCGATTCTGATTAAACCCAATGTGGCACAAGTACAGTGGCTGCTCGCGCGGGCGGCACCGGTGCTGATGAACCGGCTGGCCATGCGATTTGTCGCGGGACAACGGTCGCATCAGATAGCAGCATCGTCGCCCGGAACGGTCGACTCGGGATAGGGTTGCCCCGGCAGCAAGGGGACCCACATGACACAGAGTTTCACCCTTAACCAGAAGCGCCACCTCGCTGTATTGACGGTGATCGCCCTCGGTTTCGGCGCCTACTTCGTGCGCGGCTATGTGCTGCTGATTGCCGTGGCTGCGGTGCTGGCTTACCTGTTCAGCCCGCTGTACAAACGCCTGCGGGCAAGGACGAATGTCGGTGCGTCGGCCACCGCGACACTGCTCGTCGCGATCGCAAGTGTTGCCGTGCCACTGACCGGCGTGGCCTTTCTGGCGTTCCTGCAGATCAGTCAGATGGTGACCAGTGTCAGCGAGTGGGTAGCACAGACCGACTTCACCGCCTTGGCTCAGCGGCTGCTCGACTCTGCCAATGAAGCGCTGAGCCGCATCCCGTTTATGGACGTCACCCTGACCCAAGACTCAGTTCGCGAGGCCGCTACCAAGCTCGGCCAAAATGGCGGGCAGTTAGCCCTGGGAGTCCTGCGCGACTCGGTCGGCGGCATGGTCGCGACGGTCACTGGACTGATCATCTTCCTCTACGTCTTCGTCGCCCTACTGACTCAGGGCGACAAGGTTCTGGCACTGTTTCGCGACCTGAATCCTTTGGGAGAGCAGGTTGCTGACATCTATCTGGCCAAGGTGGGTGCCATGGTGTCCGCCACGGTGAAAGGCCAGTTCATCATCGCCGTCTGTCAGGGGGCGGCAGGCGCCATATCGATCTACATCGGCGGTATCCACGACGGCTTCTTCATGTTCCTGATCTTCCTGACAGCAATGTCGTTCATTCCCCTGGGCAGCGGAGTCGTCACAATTCCGCTCGGAATCGGGATGGCGATCTTCGGGAACGTGGGGGGCGGGATCTTCGTCGTGGTGTTCCACATCCTCGTGACCACGAACATCGACAACGTCCTGCGTCCATTCCTGGTGCCCAAGAGCGCGCACCTACACCCGGCGCTGATGCTGGTGGCAGTGTTCGCGGGACTGCAGATGTTCGGGTTTTGGGGAATCGTTCTGGGCCCAGTGTTGATGATCGTCATCGTGACCACGGTCAGCGTGTATCGGGCTGTCGATAGAGGTACACCACTGGAATCTCTTGCCGGCGCTGATCCGCCCGACGAGGACGCAGAAGACGGGGCACTCCCCTGGTGGCGCCGATTACTGCCCGGGGGGCGGCCCGCTGCCGATGCCGATCCGGAGGCGGAGCCGGAGCCGGAGCCGGCCGGCGCTACGCCTTCGGCTAAGCCAGACGAGACTTGAGAAATTCGACAACACGTTTGCGGGCTTCGTAGGCCGGATGTCCGTCCTGCTCGCGCACCTCGAGGGTCAGCACCGCGTGCGCCATCTTGCCGAACCCGTGCTCGTTGCCGGGTTTGGAGTTGATCTCGATCACCTCGAAGGCGTCACCAAGACGGGCCTTGAGTGTGCTGAACCGCGTACCCGGTGACAGCGGATCCTGGCTGAAACGCAGCCCTAAGGCACACAGTCCCTCATCGGCCGCCCTACGTTCGACGACCTGCATTTCGGCTTCCGATAGGCCGGGATCGGCCTTCTGCTTCGCGGTCAGCGCTATCGGCAGCGACGGCTGGCTCATCACAGGCGCCAGCACGCTGTCGTCGACGGCGGACGCCAGGGCGAAGCCGCCGGTCCAGCACTCGCCGATCACACCCACCCCCTTGCCCGGCGTCCGCTCGTTGAGATCTCGAGCCAACGCACGCATGTAATGGGCGATCGGCCGGTCGGCGTTGGTCGCAAACGCGGCAAATTCTTTGGCAACACACCCGCGCGCCATTACCGACACCGCACCTGGCCTGATGGCCGGGGCCCCTGGCGTACCGAACAGAGACGGCACGGCCACCGTGAAGCCGTTGGCCACCAGGTGATTACCGAGGCCCAACACCCCGGGGTGAATGCCGGGCATCTCCGGCATGAGCACGACGCCGGGCCCTTGCCCCTTGCCGTAGACGTCGTAGGTGAACCCGGCCGCCGAGAACGGCTCCATATTCCATCCGGTGAGGTCAGTCTCCGGTGAGGTCATGGCGTCTCCTGTGTCATGCCACCGGTAGCGGCGACTGGGATTGGGTCGCGAGCGCCAGCCTACGGTACTCGTCCGTACCTGCCGCGCCCATCAGAGCGATTTGCGCTGGCCCGGACGGTCCGCGCAATTGTGCGGTCCAGACCGGCTCGGCCGGCCTTCCGTCGCGGTCGCCGCCCTCGTAAACGATCCATGTCACGCCGTCGACGTCCTTTGTACCGGTCGGGACCAAGTCCGGACCGAGCGAGGCGATCAGCTTATCCTCGTCAGCATTGCTCTGCGTGAGGCTCAGGTACATGCCGGCAGGCGTCAGGTAGCCCACAGTGGAGCTGACAGCACGCACCGACTGCTCGGTCACCGGATCAGTTCGCCCGCCCTCGATTCCGTTCCGGCTACCTGAGTTGGTCCGCCAGCCGTCGGGCAACGCAGGCAAACGGATGGGGATCTTGAGCGCGTCGGCGTCGGCCTTCAGTGCAGCCGGTGCGTCGTAGTCGGGCACCAAAACTGGCCTGGGCCCGGTAGGAGCGAACGAGCACATTCCGAGCAGGCCGGCGAGGATCACGCAGGCCAGCAGGAGCGGCCCGATCGACCAGAACATGTCGCGGCCGTCCTGGAGGAGGCGCGACTTCGCGGGGCGAGGCGCCGGAGCCGCGTCGCCGACGACATCAGGCACCGGAGCTGAAGAAACTGGGTCTTCCGGCTCACTGCCCGCCTGACCGGAGACCCCCTGACCCGGCTCGGGTTGCATTGTCATGCCGGCCAGTATCCCAGCTCCGGTTGGTCGACCCGTCAATGGGAGAATCTTGGCCATGACCGTCGTTCGTCGTGAAGCCCCGGACCGAAATCTCGCCCTCGAGCTCGTGCGGGTGACCGAGGCAGGCGCGATGGCGGCGGGGCGCTGGGTCGGCCGGGGCGACAAGGAGGGCGGCGATGGCGCGGCCGTCGACGCGATGCGCCAATTGGTCAACTCGGTATCGATGCGCGGTGTCGTCGTGATCGGAGAGGGTGAGAAGGACAACGCGCCGATGCTCTACAACGGCGAGGAAGTCGGCAACGGCGACGGCCCGGACTGCGACTTCGCCGTCGATCCAGTCGACGGCACCACGCTGATGAGCAAGGGGATGCCCAACGCCATCTCGGTGCTGGCCGTGGCCGACCGCGGCGCGATGTTCGACCCGTCGGCGGTGTTCTACATGAACAAGATCGCCGTGGGACCTGAGGCCGTGGACGTCATCGACATCACCGCCCCAATCGGCGAGAACATCCGCGCCGTCGCCAGAGCGAAGAACTTGACCGTCGCCGACCTCACCGTGTGCGTGCTCGACCGGCCCCGCCACCTCCAGTTGATGACCGACGCCCGCGATGCGGGCGCTCGCATCCGGTTGATCTCCGATGGCGACGTCGCCGGCGCCATCGCTGCGTGTCGTCCCGAATCCGGAACCGATCTTCTCGTCGGCATCGGAGGCACCCCCGAGGGCATCATCACCGCCGCGGCAATCCGTTGCATGGGCGGAGCAATCCAGGCCCAACTTGCCCCGACCGACGACGCCGAACGGCAAAAGGCTCTCGATCGCGGCCACGATCTCGACCAAGTTCTCCACACCCGGGATCTGGTCTCCGGGGAGAACGTGTTCTTCTCCGCCACGGGCGTCACCGACGGCGACCTACTCAAAGGCGTGCACTACTACGGCGGTGGGTGCACCACTCAATCGATCGTGATGCGGTCCAAGTCCGGCACCGTGCGGACGATCGAGGCCTACCACCGCCTGTCCAAGCTCAACGAGTACTCCGCCGTCGACTTCACCGGCGACAAGTCCGCCGCACATCCGTTGCCGTAAACACCGACACAAGAAGGGCATGTATGAGCACCGACGCCGCTGTTCAGAAGGATTCCAGCGAGTACCGGATCGAGCACGACACCATGGGCGAAGTGCGGGTACCCATCGCCGCGCTGTGGCGCGCACAGACACAGCGGGCAGTGGAGAACTTCCCGATCTCCGGCCGTGGCCTCGAGCGCACTCAGATCCGCGCGCTCGGCCTGCTCAAGGGCGCCTGCGCACAGGTGAACAAAGACCTCGGCAGGCTCGCACCGGAGAAGGCCGACGCGATCATCGCTGCCGCCAACGAAATCGCCGACGGTCGCCACGATGATCAGTTCCCCATCGATGTATTCCAGACCGGCTCAGGCACCAGCTCGAACATGAACGCCAACGAGGTGATCGCCGGCATTGCCGCCACCGCGACCCCGCCTGTCTCGGTTCACCCGAACGACGACGTGAACATGTCGCAAAGTTCTAATGACACCTTCCCGACGGCGACGCACATCGCGGCCACTGAAGCCGCTGTGCGCCATCTGATTCCATCGTTGGAAGTACTTCACGAGTCACTTGAGACAAAGGCCCGCCAGTGGCGAACGGTGGTCAAGTCCGGGCGCACCCACCTGATGGACGCGGTCCCGGTGACACTCGGCCAAGAGTTCGGCGGATATGCACGCCAGGTCGCGGCCGGAATCGAACGCGTCAAGGCGACGCTGCCCCGGTTGGGTGAGCTGGCCATCGGCGGGACAGCAGTGGGTACCGGCCTCAATGCGCCCGAAGGATTCGGCTCCAAAGTCGTCGAGGTCCTCGTAGATCAAACTGGAATCGCAGAATTGCGCACCGCCGCTAACTCTTTCGAAGCTCAGGCGGCACGCGACGGGCTGGTCGAAGCGTCCGGCGCCTTGAAGACGATCGCTGTGTCGCTGACCAAGGTCGCCAACGATATTCGCTGGATGGGCTCGGGGCCGCTGACCGGACTTGGCGAGCTACAGCTGCCTGACCTACAGCCGGGCAGCTCGATCATGCCGGGCAAGGTCAACCCTGTCATCCCCGAGGCGGTGACGCAGGTGGCAGCACAGGTCATCGGCAACGACGCCGCAATCACTTGGGGCGGCGGCAACGGCGCGTTCGAGCTGAACGTTTACATCCCGATGATGGCGCGCAACGTTCTTGAGTCGTTCACGCTCCTGGCTAACGTATCGAAGTTGTTCGCCGCCACGTGCATCGACGGCCTGGTGCCGAACGAGCAGCACCTGCGCGAGCTGGCGGAGTCATCGCCGTCGATCGTGACCCCGCTGAACTCCGCGATCGGCTATGAGGAGGCGGCCAAGGTTGCCAAGGAAGCCCTCAAAGAGCGCAAGACGATCCGACAGACCGTTATCGACAGGGGCCTGATCGGCGACAAGCTCTCCGAGGAGGAGTTGGACAAGCGCCTCGATGTGCTGGCCATGGCAAAGGTCAGCGACGCCCGCTAGCGGTGCAACCCTCACCGGCCAAGCAAATCCCAGTCAGGGCAGCGCGCTCGGGCTGATCTCCTCGAGCATCTCGGTGACCAGTGCGGCGATAGGTGAGCGCTCACTGCGCAGCAGCGTGATATGGGCGAACAGCGGGTGGCCCTTCAGCTTCTCGATCACCGCCGCGACACCGTCGTGACGGCCGACTCGCAGGTTGTCCCGCTGGGCGACGTCGTGGGTCAGCACCACCCGGGAGCCTGTGCCCAGTCGCGACAGCACCGTGAGGAGGACGTTGCGCTCCAATGACTGCGCCTCGTCGACGATCACGAAGGAGTCGTGCAGTGACCGTCCACGGATGTGGGTCAGCGGAAGTACCTCGAGCATGCCGCGCGCCAGCACCTCTTCGAGTACCGCCGGGCTGGCGAGGCCTTCGAGAGTGTCGAAGACGGCCTGGGCCCACGGCCCCATTTTCTCACTCTCGCTGCCAGGCAAGTATCCGAGTTCCTGACCACCGACCGCGTAGAGCGGACGGAACACGACCACCTTGCGCTGGGTGCGCCGCTCCAGCACCGCCTCCAGGCCTGCGCACAGGGCCAGCGCTGACTTTCCGGTGCCAGCCTTGCCGCCCAGTGACACGATGCCGACGGATTCATCGAGCAGCAGATCTAACGCCACCCGCTGCTCGGCGGAGCGGCCACGCAGACCGAACACCTCGCGGTCCCCGCGCACAAGCTGAACCCGCTTGTCGGCATTGACACGGCCCAACGCGTGGGAGTTGCTGCCCAGCAGCCGGATTCCGGCATGGCACGGCATATCGCGGGCAGCCTCAAGATCGATCTCTCCCCCGGCGAACAGCCCGTCGACCTCCTGGCTTGAGACCTCGAGTTCCGACATTCCGGTCCACCCGGACGCCACGACGTCCTGCGCGTGGTACTCGTCAGCCGCCAAACCAACGGCACCAGCCTTCACTCGTAGCGGAATGTCCTTGCTTACCAGCGTTACTCGCTTGCCTTCGGCGGCGAGGTTGGCTGCGCAGGTCAGAATTCGCGAATCGTTGCTGCCGGTTCGAAAGCCGGCAGGAAGCACCGTGGGGTCGCTGTGGTTGAGTTCGACGTACAGAGTGCCGCCATGACCCCCAACGGGAATCGGCTGGTCCAGCCGCCCGTGTTCAAGCCGAAGATCGTCGAACATTCGCAGTGCCTGCCGGGCGAACCAGCCAAGCTCATGATGATGCCGTTTGGCTTCCAGTTCACTGATGACCACCAAGGGAACTACCACCTCGTGTTCGACGAACCTCGTGGCCGCCCAGGGGTCGGACAACAGCACGGAGGTATCGAGCACGTAGGTCTGCACGAGCGATTCAGTCACGTAGCGCTCCTTGAGCCCGTGCGGCACCACACCAGCGTCTCGGTGGACACGCAGCGTTCTCCAGGACCGGAGCCGGTCCTTTGTGATCGAGATGATCGGGACCGCCCGGACAGCAGAGCATGTCGCTAGCCATCGAAAATGACGCTACTCCGGGAGTGGCTTTCGCGCCTCGCAGGCGCGCCGTAGTGCAAAGGTGCGCTGGCTACGCGCTGACGAATTGCTGTAACCGGGGCTCGTCGGCCAAACCCCAGGCTGTGATGCGGTCGGAGATGACGCGGCGCAACTGCTCCTGATCGAAGATGCCCGCCTCGGCGACAACAGCCACCTTGTCGCGGTAGGCGACGATATCTGCGCCCACCACTTCGAGCCCGCTTGCCCGGCGCGCGATCGCCTCGATCGTTTCGTCGCGTGCGGAGGTCAGGCAGTGACTGATGAGGTTGGCAAAGAACTCCTCGTGACGTTCCTCATCTTTGGCGATCCGGCCGACCAGCCCCTTGAGCGTCGGCTCGTCGATCTGCACCTCCAGGTTGCGGCAGAACACGGCGTGGGCCCGTTCGAAGAAGGCTGTGAACGCCAAGGTTTCCAGCTGGCTGTAGGTGTCGGCGCGGTAGCCCTGCACCACATGCTCGACGCGGACATCCTCGTTGGCGGCGGGATCAACCTCACGAGTGACCACCAGGTAGTTGCGCAGAGCGATGGCGTGCAAGTGCTCCTCGGCGGTCCAGCGCCCCAGCCAACGGCCCCATTTTGCCTCAAGGATGAAGTGCTCGACGAGCTCGCGGTGGTAGCCGGCTAGATTGTCCTTGGTGATCAGCAGGATCTCTAGCGCATCGGTGATGGGCTTGGGCAGCGTCACCTCCGATGGATCCCAGTCCTGTCCGCCCAGGAACGCGAAGTTTTCACCTTGATCGAAGGGGACGTAGTCGTGGGCGTACCACAGGTCCTCGGAGTCGAGATGACGTCGCAGCTCCTGCAGGACGACAGGCTCAAGTTCATTAATCAGCGCATTAGCGACAGGTTTCTGTGCCATGAAGTAACTGTAACCCTTATACACACGTTCTTGGAAATCGGGCGCCCGGGGTGTCGTGACTGCGATCGCGTTTCTACAGAGTCAAGCCCGGATACAGCGGATTCGCGGCCAGCAGCTCTGCTGAGGCCGCGCGCACCCGCTCGGCCGTGCCCTCGGCCAGGGAGTATTTGGCCTTAGAAACCCCAGCCTGCCCACCCTGATTCGCCTCGGTGTTGGTAAGCACCTCGACGACGAGTTCGACGACGCGTTCGAAATCGTCGGCGCCGAAGCCGCGGCTAGTCAGCGCGGGAGTGCCGAAACGAATGCCGCTGGTGTACCAGGCGCCGTTGGGATCGGCGGGGATCGAGTTGCGATTGGTGACGATCCCAGAATCCAGCAGCGCCGACTCGGCCTGACGCCCCGTGAGCCCGAACGACGTCACGTCCAGCAGCACGATGTGGTTGTCGGTACCGCCGGTCACCAGGCGGGCACCCCGCTTGAGGAAACCGTCGGCGAGCGACTTGGCGTTGCCGGCAATGCGCTGGGCATACTCGCGGAAGGCCGGTTGGCGCGCCTCTGCCAGCGCGACCGCTTTGGCGGCCATCACATGCGCCAGCGGACCACCGAGCACCATCGGGCAACCCTTGTCGACGGCGGGGCCGAACTCTTCGGTCGCCAGGATCAGCCCGCCGCGCGGCCCGCGCAGCGACTTGTGGGTGGTGGTGGTTGTGACGTGCGCGTGCGGCACCGGATCCTCGTCACCGGTGAACACCTTGCCCGCCACCAGCCCGGCGAAGTGGGCCATGTCGACCATCAGAGTGGCCCCCACCTCGTCGGCGATCTCACGCATCTTCGCGAAATTCACCCGACGCGGATAGGCCGAGTAGCCGGCGACGAGCACCAACGGCTTGAACTCGCGGGCAGCGGCAGCGACGGCCTCGTAATCTAGCAGCCCGGTTTCTGGATCGGTGCCGTATTGGCGCTGGTGGAACATCTTGCCGGAGATGTTTGGCCGAAAACCGTGGGTGAGGTGACCACCGGTATCCAATGACATCCCCAGCAGCCGCTGGTTGCCCAGCCTTGCGCGCAGAGTTTCCCAGTCGGTCTCGGACAGGTCGTTGACGTGCTTGGCGCCGAGCTCGGCCAGACCCGGCGCCTCGACTCGATTGGCCAAGATCGCCCAGTAGGCGACAAGGTTGGCATCGATTCCGGAATGCGGCTGCGCGTAGGCATACGAGGCACCAAACAGTTCGCGGGCATGCTCGGCGGCCAGCGCCTCGACGGTGTCGACATTCTGGCAGGCCGCATAAAACCGGTGCCCGATGGTGCCCTCGGCGTACTTGTCTGAGAACCAGGTGCCCATGGTCAGCAGCACCGCCGGCGAGGCGTAGTTCTCGCTGGCGATCAATTTGAGTGAATCCCGTTGATCGGCAAGCTCCTTGCGGGTCGCGGCGGCAACTCGCGGCTCGACGGTCTCGATCACCCGCAGCGCGGCGTTGTAGGCCTCGCTCGCAGTGTTGGCATACTCGGAACCCGGGGCGCCGGCCGAAGAGGTCACGGACTCTGCAGTCATGCCGAGGAGCCTAGTCGGGCGACGATCAAGCGACGACGGAGGAGCCGTGATGAGGAGCCCGACAATTAAGAGCGGACCACACCTAGACGACTAGCCAGCCCTCAACGATGACGGGATCAGCGGCTCGTCGAGCAGAGTGGTGAAGCGCTCGGGCAAGCCCACCCCAACCGGTCGCGCATCTAGCCATCCCCGCAGCAGGCGGTACCCCTCAACATAGGTGCTCGTATAGGCACGCCACAGCGGCGACGACAAAAAGCGCAGTGCCTGACCGGCACGATCGTCGTTGATCAGCAGCCATCGCTTGAGAAAATCGGCGACGTCGTCGACGCTGCGGTGCTCGTCGTGCAGCATCAGCGCCGCATCCTGGCGGACATCGGCCAACGCAGCCGTTGCTTCCGAGACCATCTCGGCCCGCTCGCCGTCGAACCGCAGGCCCAGATCGGCGTAGATGTCGGCCGCCCAGGAGCCCCAGCTCGGGCCGACCGCGGCATAAAGCGCCAGATCCGCCAATCCCTCGGCCATCAGGCATTGCGGGGTGTTGACCAGAAAAATCGTCTGCTCGGCCTGGCCCTTGCCCGCAACAAGTCCAGCTTCTTTCCGACAGTGTTCGGTGTGGTGGCCGGGATAGGACTCGTGGGCAATCAACCGCGGCAGGTTCGACATCTGCTGTTTGACGTCGGCATTGACCGCGACTGTGGACCGGTAGTCGCCTAAGTAGTAGTTGAACCCCGACCATGGCTTGTCGGTGACGACCTCGTATTCGATGGTTTCGCTGGCGGGCAATGGAAACGTCGCCCGTACCCGGTCGCGAAGCGCACTGGAGAAAGCGTGAATGCACTCTTCGAGGCGGGCGGGCGGGATCTCCTCAGACGCCCGGTAGGCCTGCATCCGGTCGGCGAGCGCTCCGGAGCCGCCGAGCGCGTCATCCAGCTTGGCGTGGGCCTGCCGGTAACCGTCGGGATCCCCCTTGGTGATCCCGACGTCGAAGTAGGCCTGGACTTCGTGGACGAATCCGACCTTTTCACCTGAGAATTTGCGGCCGGCGCAGGCCAATGCCCGCAAGTGCGCGCCGACGAACGCCGCCCGTACATCGTCCAACCCGGCCGGCAATTCGGCCTGCAGCCGATCGGCCTGGCGGGCCAAATCGGCGGGGTCCGGCTGCGGCTCTGCGGCCACCGCCCGCTTCAACGCGGGGTCGCCGGTGAATGCATCGACGTAGCCCTGCTCAACTCTGTCGAAGCGAAGTCCGAGCATCAAGTACTCGTCGACGATGGAGGCCGAAGCTGCAGAATCCACACCGGTGCCCATGCCGCACCACGCTAACTGCAAGACTGTATCCATGGCGCGGCTGAGTGAACCCAGCCCCTACGTGGCTTTCGACCGAAAGCAATGGCGTGCGCTTCGAATGTCGACACCGCTAAAGCTGACCGAGGACGAACTGGTCCGGCTGCGAGGCCTCGGCGAGAAGCTCGACCTGCTCGAGGTCGAAGAGGTATACCTGCCGCTGGCCCGCCTGATCCATTTGCAGGTCGCGGCGCGGCAAGCCCTGTTCGCCACCACCGCCGACTTCCTCGGAGAGCCCCAACAGAACCCGGGCCGGCCAGTACCGTTCGTCATCGGCGTTGCGGGCAGCGTGGCCGTCGGCAAATCCACCACGGCCCGCGTGCTGCAGGCCTTGCTGGCGCGCTGGGAGCACCACCCTCGGGTCGACCTGGTCACCACCGACGGCTTCCTATATGCAAACGCCGAACTGAACCGGCGAAACCTGATGCACTGCAAAGGTTTTCCGGAGAGCTATGACCGCCGGGGGTTGATGCGTTTTGTCACGGCGGTGAAGTCGGGCGCCGACGCGGCCTGCGCGCCGGTCTATTCGCACCTGCTCTATGACATCGTGCCTCGCGAAAAGCAGATCATCCGGCACCCCGACATTCTGATTCTCGAAGGCCTCAACGTGCTCCAGACCGGCCCCGCGCTGATGGTGTCCGACCTGTTCGATTTCTCGGTGTACGTAGACGCCCGCATCGAAGACATCGAGCAGTGGTACGTGACACGTTTCCTGTCGATGCGGGCCGGTGCGTTCGCCGATCCGGCCTCCCATTTCCACCACTACTCCACGCTGACCGACGATCAGGCCGTGTTTGCCGCTCGCGACATCTGGCATTCGATCAACCGGCCGAACCTGATCAACAACATTCTGCCGACCCGACCACGGGCGACCCTGGTGTTGCGTAAGGACGCCGACCA